>CADBTC010000001.1 GCA_902797445.1 uncultured Eubacteriales bacterium
CTGGATCGGACCTTCTCCGCCATCTGGCAGATGCAGCTGGCTGTGGCCGGGCTGACGCTGACAGGCTGGTTTGGATATGTGTTCCTGTTTGCCGGGGAGGAAAAGGAAATCGCCCTCCACCTGACCATGATGAGCGTCAGCTGCCTGGTGAGCTTCGACTGGTGCCTGATGGGCTTGGATATTTTCCGACCCATCGCTCTGCGCAATACCTTCATTAAGTCCGCCGCCGCGGTCTGCGTCTTTCTCTTCGTAAAGCAGAAAAGCGATCTGTGGATTTACGCCTTCGTCTGGAGCCTGTCCACCCTGCTGGGAAACCTCAGCTGTATTCCCTCCCTTCGGGGAAAGGTCCGGTACCGCCCGGTGCCCTTCCGGGAAAGTCTGACCCATCTGAAGCCTTGCGCGGTGCTTTTTATCTCCGTCATGGCGGTAAACATTTACCGCACCATGGACAAGGTCATGGTAAGCCAGATGGCCGGCCATATTCAGAACGGCCTCTACGAAAACGCGGAGAAGATCATTTACTGCCTTTCGGGCTTTATCTCCGCCATCGGCACGGTGATGATGCCGAAAATCAGCCATATGCAGCAAAAAGGCGAAACGGAGGCCATCCGCCGGCATATCGACCGCAGCATGGATCTGGTGCTGGCCATGGTATCCGCCATGGCCTTCGGCGTGGCCGCAGTCGCCAGGCCCTTCTCCGTTCTCTTTTACGGGCCGGATTTCACGGTTTCCGGGGAGCTGATGATTCCTCTGGCCTTCACCCTGATCATGATCGGCTTTGCCAATGTAATCCGCACCCAGTGGGTCCTGCCCCAGGGCCGGGACCACATCTTTGTGAAAAGCGTATGCGCCGGAGCGGCGGTGAATCTGATCGTCAATTTTCTCCTGATTCCCCGGATGCAGGCCATGGGCGCCGTAGTCGGGACCCTTCTGGCCGAGGGGACTGTTCCCCTGGTGCAGTACCTGATTTTGCGCCGGGAGCTCCCCTATGGCCGATTCCTGGGCTACGTTCTGAAATATGTCCTCATCGGCACAGCCATGCTCCTGGCGGTCCGGGGCGCGGCCGTCCTTCTTCCCTTCGGCGGCTGGCTGTCCCTGGGACTCCAGGTCGCCGCGGGCATTCTTATCTTCGGATGTCTCTCCCTGCTGGCCTGGAAGCTGACCGGGAAACCTTTGCCAGGAAGAAAGTGAATCTGTCCGAAGATATACGTGAGAAGCAAGCAGCTGCGATAAAGCTGGTTCTCCGAAAAAAGGCAGGCAGGGCGCGATGCCCTGCCTGCCTTTGGATTTCCGGAGTGATTACTTCGTCTTGAAGTTGAAATACCGCTTGGCATTGCCGTAGCTGATGTCCGCAACGATTTCCTTCAGGGTCTCCATATCCTCGGGATAGAAGCCTTTCTCCACCCATTCGCCGAAGATCCGGCACAGGATACGGCGGAAATAGTCGTGCCGGGGATAGCTCAGGAAGCTGCGGCTGTCCGTCAGCATGCCCACGAAGCCCGCCAGATAGCCCAGGTTGGCCAGGCTCTTGATCTGCTCGCTCATGCCGTCAAAGTGATCGTTGAACCACCAGGCGGAGCCGTGCTGGATCCGGCCCACGGCGGTGTCATTCTGGAAGCAGCCCAGAATGGAGTCGATGGCGGCGTTGTCGTTGGTATTCAGGGAATACAGGATGGTCTTGGGCAGCTCGCCCCGATCCTCCAGGTATCCCAGGAAGTGGGCCGTCTGGCCGGAGGGCGCATAATTGTCCACGCAGTCGAAGCCCGTGTCCGCGCCCATCTTCCGGAACATGGCGGGGTTGTTGTCCCGCTGGCAGCCGTAGTGCAGCTGCATGACCCAGTTGCGTTTGGCATATTCCGCGGCCACGAAGGTCATAAAGGCGAACTTGAAGGTCATCTCCTCCGCGGCGGTGGGGATGGCGCCGCCCAGCCGGGCCTTGAAGATCCGCTCCACCTCTTCCTCGGAGGCGGGGGCATACATGACATAGTTCAGGGCGTGGTCGCTGAGGCTGCAGCCGTGGGCGGCGAAGAAATCCAGCCGGGCATGCAGGGCGGCCTTCAGGTCCGCGAAGGAAGCAATCTTCATCCCCGCGGCAGCTTCCAGCCTGGCCAGGTACTCCAGATAGGTATCCTTTTCCAGGTTCATGGCCTTGTCCGGGCGCCAGGCGGGCAGTACGGTCACCTTCAGGGTCTCATCCGCCGCCATCTTTTCGTGCCACTCCAGGCTGTCCACCGGATCGTCGGTGGTGCAGATGGTTTCCACATTGCTCATGGCGATGAGGCCCCGGCTGGTGTATCCCGCGCTCTGCAGCTTGGCGTTGGCGATCTCCCAGACTTCCTTGGCCGTATTCTTGTTCAGGATGCCCTCATAGCCGAAGAACCGCCGCAGCTCCAGATGGCTCCAGTGATACAGGGGGTTCCCGATGGCCTTGCCCAGCACTTCGGCATACTTCTCGAATTTCTCGTAATCCGTGGAATCACCGGTAATGTATTTTTCCGGCACCCCGGCGCTGCGCATCAGCCGCCACTTGTAGTGATCGCCGCCCAGCCAGACCTGGGTAATGTTCTCATACCGGATGTCCTCGTAAATTTCCCGGGGATTCAGGTGGCAATGATAGTCGATGATGGGGCATTTCGCCGCCACCTCGTGATACAGCACCTTCGCGGCTTCCGTATTCAGCAGGAAGTCCTTGTCCATGAACGCTTTCATGCCTGTTTTTCCTCCGTTTCACCGATTCCCTTCCGCCCTGCGGAAAGGATCTTTTTCTGCCCCTTATTAAACCATATTTCCCCGGGTCTGTAAAGCGTTAACTTCCCGCATCCGGAACGCGGCTGCCTGCCGCCCTTGCGCATCCAGCCGTTCTGTTGTAAAATACTGCCCGTGATTTTTTAGTCTTGCAAAGGATGTGGATGAACGATGACGAAACTGGAATCCGCGCTGCTGGATCTGCTGCGGGAGGACTGCCGCCTGCCTCTGGAAAAGCTGGCGGTCATGACCGGCGCCTCCCTGGAGGAGGTCGCTGAGACCATTGAGAATCTGGAAAGGCACCGGATCATTCTGCGCTACGCCCCGGTCATCAACTGGGATCTGACGGATCGGGAGCGGGTGGAGGCCATGATCGAGGTAAAGGTCACTCCCCAGCGGGATATGGGCTTCGACGCCGTCGCCGCCCGGATTTACCGCTTTGACGAGGTGAAAAGCGTTTACCTCATGTCCGGTTCCTATGACCTGCTGGTGCTGGTGGAAGCCCGGACCCTGCGGGAGCTGGCGTCCTTCGTGTCCGCCAAGCTCAGCACCCTGGAGCTGGTCACCGGGACGGCCACCAGCTTTGTGCTCAAACGGTATAAAGAGGAGGGCGTCGTCTTCGAAGGCGAGGAGTCGGATAACCGGCTGGTGATCTCCCCGTGAGGTCCGACGGATATGCCCGTTTTCTGAATCCCTCCGTGGTCGCGGTCCCTCCCAGCGGCATTCGCCGGTTCTTCGACCTGGCGTCCACGATGAAGGATACCATCTCTCTGGGCGTGGGAGAGCCGGATTTTAAAACGCCCTACCCGATCCGCAATCAGGCCATCAATTCCCTGGTGGACGGGGAGACCCAGTACACCGCCAACCGGGGGCTGCTGTCCCTGCGGAAGGAAATTGCCTGGTATCTGGAACACCGCAACGGGACACCCTACAATCCCGAGACCGAGATTCTGGTGACTGTGGGGGCCAGCGAAGCCATCGACCTGGCTCTGCGGGCAATGGTTTCCCCCGGGGATGAGGTGCTGGTGCCGGAGCCCAGCTATGTGTCCTACGCCCCCAGCGTGATTTTCGCCGGGGGGACGCCCGTGGCCGTGCGGACCCTGGAGGCGGATGATTTCCGGCTGAAGCCGGAGCATCTCGCGGCAGCCATCACGCCAAAGACCAAGGCCCTGATCCTGCCCTACCCCAACAACCCCACCGGCGGGATCATGGAGCGGGCGGATCTGGAAGCGCTGGCACCCCTGATCCGAAAGCATGACCTGATGGTCATCTCTGATGAGATCTACTCGGAGCTGACCTATGGGGACAAGACCCATTTTTCCTTTGCCGCCCTGCCGGACATGTGGGACCGGACGCTGACGATCAACGGGTTTTCCAAGGCCTTCGCCATGACCGGATGGCGGGTGGGCTATGTCTGCGGTCCGGCGGAAATGATCTCCGTGCTGAACAAAATTCACCAGTACGGGATCATGTGCGCCCCCCGCATGGGGCAGGTGGCCGCGGAGGAAGCCCTGCGCAGGGGCCGGGAGAACGGCTATGAGGACGTGCTGGTGATGCGGGAAAGCTATGACCGGCGCCGCCGCCTGATGGTGGAAAGCTTCCGGGCCATGGGGCTGCACTGCTTTGAGCCCTACGGCGCCTTCTACGTGTTCCCTTCCATCAAGTCCACCGGCATGACCAGCGAGGAATTCTGCTCCGCCCTGCTGCGGGAGCAAAAGGTGGCTGCCGTGCCCGGCAACGCCTTCGGCGAAAGCGGGGAAGGAAACATCCGCTGCTGCTATGCCACGGCCATCGATAAGCTGAACATCGCCCTGGAGCGGATCGCGACATTTGTCCGGGCCCACAGCTGAGCAGCCCGGGCCCCAAAAACCTGCGGACGCGCCCTGCCCCATGGCAGGCGTCATCCCGTTTCACGGCCTGCCGATCCGCTCCCTGTCGGGACTTCAGAACGGGGGAAAACGGCGCTGGAGGTAATACGGTTATGATGAAACGAAACCTTTTTTCACTTTGGGTTCTGCTCCTGTGCGGGGCGCTGCTGATGCCCCTGTCTGCCTGCGCGGAGGAGGAAGAGGGCGACCTGCTGATCGAAGAGATCATCGAGGAAGTCGTCACCGAGAAGAAGGAAATCCTGGATACCGACGGATCCGCTATTCTGACCGTGACCTGCACCGGGGACTTCACCATCGGCGGAGACTCCCGGAAGCGGAAGAACATTTTTGAGGACGAGCTGCAGGCCCAGGGCGGGGACATCAACTTCACCATGCGGAACATGCGCGGCCTTTTCCTGGAGGACGATCTGACCCTGGTAAACTTCGAGGGAACCCTGACCGAGTCCACCTATGTTCCCTCCAACAAGCGGGAAAACCAGTTCCTTTTCAGCGCGCCGCCAGCGTATGTATCCATGCTGTCCGATAACGGCATCGAGGCTGTCTCCCTGGAGAACAACCACATCATGGATCACGGGCAGGAGGTTTACGAGGAGACTCAGCAGCATCTGGAGGACGCGGGCATCGTCTGGTCCAATTCGGAGCACGTCGGTGTCTTTGAGATCAAGGGCGTGAAGATCGCCATGCTCTCCTACCTGTGCATCGACCGGTATGAAAAGCTGTGGGACAAGGTGCCCGCGGATATTGCCGCCGCCAAGGCACAGTACCCGCTTGTCATCGTCTCCTTCCACTGGGGGAACGAGCTGGATTACGCCCCCACCAACAACCAGATCCGCATGGGCCGCCTGGCGGTGGATTCGGGGGCGGATCTGGTGATTGGGCATCACTCCCACCGGATGAACCCCATCGAGCAGTATAAAGGCGTATATATCTGTTATTCCCTTGGGAATTTCTGTTTCTCCGGCAATTCCAAGCCCAGCGACATGAGCTCCTTCGTATTCCAGATGCGCTTCCGGGTAAAGGACGGGGTCTGCACTTCCCGGGGATTCCGGATCATTCCCATCCGGATTTCCTCCAAGACCAGCCGAAACGACTTCATCCCCACGCCCTACGACAGCGGGGCCAACATCGATTCCGTCCTGTCCACCCTCAAGGCCAACGGTCGGAAGCTGGAATATGCGGTGCAGGAATACCCGCTGGAGTGGAAGTAAAAAAATCGATTTTCCCCTGTACAAAATGGCAAAATTATGTTATAGTATCCCCTGAACCCTAACCCTGGTCTGCTTTACGCTTCCCTCATGGTTGTTCTCTTGACGCCATCGTAAGGAAAAAGCACAGTGCATCCCCATGTGGCGCGGGTCAACAATCATTTTTTATGGAGGTTTTTCCCATGTACGAAGACAAGACCCTGACCTGCCGTGACTGCGGCAACGAATTCGTTTTCTCCGCCAGCGAGCAGGCGTTCTTCGCCGAAAAGGGCTTCCAGAACGAGCCCAGCCGCTGCCCCGCCTGCCGTGCTGCCCGCCGCGCCCAGAATGGCGGCAATGGCCCCCGGCAGATGTACGAAGTGATCTGCGATGGCTGCGGCCGCACCACCCAGGTTCCCTTCCAGCCCCGCGGAGATCGGCCCGTGTACTGCCGTGAGTGCTTCGAAGCGCAGCGTCAGAATCAGTATTAATTTCTGAGAAAATGACCCCCGTCGAAAGACGGGGGTTTTTTTTACGCACACGAAAGGCGTATAGAAAAAAGAGCCCCGGAATCGGAAGCTCTTTTTGATCATGCGGCCCATCCGGGCTGTTTACACGACCCGCTGCTGCGCGGATGTATGCAGCTGATTTTTCCGGAAGGGATGAATCTGATCCGTCCAGGTAAACCCGTCCAGGGACAGGTTGATCCCGTATTCCACCATCACGTTGCTGATGTCCTCAAACAGCACGTACACATGCCGGGCAAAAAAACCGCCCGCACTGCCGCAGGGCTCGCTGAGCAGCTGGTTCATCCCCCAGACCCGGATGGGATCGTATCCGTCGAAGGCGAAAGAGGAACCGTATGGACTGTCAGGCGTCCCCCGCAGATCGCAGGGCGTGGAGGGAAGCCAGCTGGCCGCATTCCGCAGCAAGCCGTAAAAGCACTGCAGCACCCTTGACGGCAGAGAGAAGCATATCTCGTCAATAAAGCCGCCCATGGCGTCATAGGTGGAAAAAGAAAGGATCCCGTTCTCGTACAGGGTGACGGTGAATCCGCCGTCCTGCGCCTGCGC
>CADBTC010000002.1 GCA_902797445.1 uncultured Eubacteriales bacterium
TCCATCCATTTGCTTCCGCTGCGCCCGACGGAAATAACCAGCTTTTTCGCGCTGAAGGTCTTGTTTCCGACGGTGATCTGATACCCGTCCCCGTCCTGCACGACATCGGTAACCTGGGTACCGAAATGGAAGTCCACCTTGTCCTTCAGCGCTTCATACAGCCGCTGGAGCACGACATAGTTGATGTCCGTTCCCAGATGGCGCACCTCCGCGTCCAGCAGATGCAGCCCGTTTTCCAGGCACCGGCGGCGAATGGCGGTATTCGCGGTCGAATACAGTTTCGTCCCCTCCCCGCCGAACTGCATATTGATGCCGTCCACATAGCGCATCAGCTCCAGCGCCTTCGTTTTGCCGATATATTCGTGAAGGCTGCCGCCGAAGTCGTTGGTGATATTGTATTTTCCGTCCGAAAAGGCGCCTGCTCCGCCGAACCCGCTCATAATGGAGCAGGAGGCGCAGTGAATGCAGGTTTTGATTTTCTCCCCGTCGATCGGGCACTTCCGCTGAGCCAGAGGCTTTCCCATTTCAAAGACCCCGACCTTCAGGGGTTTCGGGGATTTCGTCACCAGCTCATAGGCCGTAAAAATCCCGCCGGGGCCTGCCCCGACGATGATTACATCATATTGCATGGGTCATTCGTTCCTTTCCTTATCCGTCCATTTGGGGAGGCTTACAGCGGCTGCAGATCCGCGGTCTTTTCGCCCTTTTCCAGAATCTGCACCAGCTTCGGGCTCCATTCCTCCCGCCCGGCCCGGCTCTTCTCCGTCATTTTCAGCACCAGCAGGCTGATGCCCAGCCCGACGGCGCCGCCGGCCAGGATTCCTGCGTCCTGCCCGCCGGCGATCACGTTTCCCAGGATCATTCCGCCCAGCAGGCCCGCCAGCGGCAGGCCGTAAGCGATGGCGCTGGCCTTCACCACCATTTTATCCGGCATGTCCACCACGGCGATATCCCCGATCTTTCCTTCGCCGCGGATCCAGATCTTATGCTCCTTTTTTCCGCCCTCGCAGGCGTTGCAGGCCGCGCATGCCTCCGGACGGCAGAACGTGACCTCCATCATATCCTTTTTCCGAGCCGTAATTTCTCCCGGCTGTCTCATGCTTCTTCGTCTCCTTCCCCTTGTTCGCCTCCGGGACCGTTTTTCCCGGATCCCGAGCGGCCTCCGTCTCTCCCCGCCGATTACATTTCGTCCAGAATCTCCTCCACGGAAATCGGGAAGCGCAGCAGCCTGCCGCTGTCCTCCGCGAAGCCGGGCTGCAGATAGAACACCGGATTTCCGGTTTCATCCAGATAAAAATCCTCCTCCGGGAAGAACCCGTATGCCAGGCTTTCCTCCTCCAGATCCTCCCAGGGCTCCAGGTCATCCATGTCCTGCAGGCGTTCCCATACGATGCGCCGGACCGTCTCATCCGCCTTCGCGGTCTGCCGGTCCTGCAGCCAGGGATCGCTTTCCTCGTTTTCCAGCAGTCCCAGCAGATAGGGCAGCGCCACGGAGGAACCGGCCTTCAGCCCCGCGCGGGAAAAGGTATGCCCGGCCGCCGTATGCAGGTCGCCCTGCGCCGTATGCAGCAGGACGGAGAAATAGGCGTCGCTGTTGCAGGTAACCTCGTATCCGATGTCCACGCGCACGTCCGCTGCCGGCTGCTGTCCCCGGTAATAGTCCGCGTTCATGGGAATTTCAAATTCCTCCGCGTCCCGGGCCAAATACTGATAAAAGGTATTGATCAGCTCCGCCGACGCCTCCCCCGGCTCCACCTGCGGGTAGGCATAGGTATAGATGTATTTCGCGCCCGCGTCCGTCAGGGGGATTTCCACCGTCCCCGCCAGATCCGGCGCCAGGCGGAGCGGCTCGGCCGCCCCGATGCCCAGGATCAGCGCCAGGATCAGGGCCAGCGCGGCCGCCCGCAGCATCGCATGTTTTCTCTGAATCCGTCTCAACCTCCGTTTTCCCCTTTCCGCGGGCCCCCGCGCCGCTACTTGGTATACGTATACCTCGCGTTCAGCCAGGGCATGCTGTTATAGGTGGAGTACGCGTCCGCGTACAGGCGGTAATAGTTCCCCACCTCCCAGGTGGTCCGGCTGTAATTCTGGACCAGCACCGGCTGGCTCTTTCCGTCCTCGCTGGTGTTGATGACCACCATCTGCGGCTTGGTGGAGATGGAATACTGCACCACGCCCGTCACCACATAGACCTGCCCGTAGCTGGCCCGCACGGCGGTATTGCTCAGCAGCTCGGCGTATCCCTCCGCGCTCAGCGGCCAGGCCTTGACCGTGTATTCATCCGCGGGGGGCACGTAATAGACCGTATGCTCCACGACGGAGGGCTTGCGCCCGGGATAGGAGGCAGTGATGCTGATGGTGTTGTTGCCGATATGGTCAAAGACCGCGTTGAAGGAGAATTTCCCCGTGGAATCCAGATTCGTGATGTCCAGATCGGAATAGGGGGAGTTGACCTCCACGTACGCGCCGGGCATGGTCGTGGCGCTGACCTTGATCACCTTCTGATAGGTCGTGCCGTATGTGCCCACCGCCAGATCCAGCGGGATTTCCTGCGGCGCCCGGTAGAGGGTGACCTTCAGGTTGGCGTCCCGGCAGTACTGGCTGCGCACCACGATATTGTATACATTGTCCCCGATGGGCTGCACCGTCGCGTTATAGCTCATGACGCCCGTTTCCGAGGAAACGGTATCCGAGCAGTCGACCCCGTTGACCGTGACCCGGGATCCGGGACGGACCGTGATCTGGATGGTGCTCATGGTGGTCGCCACCTCCGTGCGCAGGGATTCGGGGGAATCCAGCGTGACGGGGCTGATGGGGATATAAATCGTATAGTGGATGAGGGGCAGCGGGGTCTGTTTTCCCGCCGCGGTCTTGAGGAAGGGGGTCATGGTGACCTCCATGCTCTCCTCCAGCGTGCCCTCATAATTATCGTACCAGGTATGATCCGCGACCTGCACGGTGGCGAATCCGCCGGATACCAGATAGCTGGCGTGCAGCTCCTTGATATAGATCTGCTGCCCGTCCTCCCCGGGAATCAGGACGGTATGGGCGGCCAGGTCATCCAGCATCGTGGCCGTCACGGACGCGCTGGGCCCGGCCAGCACCTGCCCCCGCTGCTCGGTAAAGTAGCGCCAGGTATAATACCCGCCGGTTCCCAGCATCGCGATCAGGATCAGGACTCCGAGCGTCCGCAGCACGATTTTGCGCCGTTTGGCCCGGGAAGGCATCCGCTTTCCCAGCGCGGCGGAATAGGAATAATGCCGGTCCCCGCGGTTTTCGCTGATCGGGTCATAGCTCCGGGGCTCGATGAAGGATCCGTTTTCGTCCATATACCGGACGCGGTGGCGCACCTCCGCCTCCTGGGCCGCGGCGATGCCTTCCGGGGAAATCCGGCGCATGCGCACGGTGCCGCCCCCTTCCGACGGCGCTTCCTCCTCCCAGGCGGACGCTTTCCGCCGTCCGGGCCGATCCGCCTCGTCCCCGTCTGCGCCGGAGGCGCCCAGCATGATATCCTTTTTCTCCTGCCCTTCCCTTTTTCGTTTTTTCAGATCCTGCATCTCCCGGGCCAGCACGTCCCGGGCGTCCGGGGTGCTGTCCGTGTTGCCGAATTCATCCACCCGGATATAGGACGCGGACTGCCCCTCGTCCCGCAGGTTCTCCTTCCACGCCAGCCGGGACGCCGCATCGATATTCAGCGGCGTCCCGCACCGGACGCAGTGGGGCATGGACGCGCGGTTCCATTGCCCGCATTCAGGACATTTCATCTATTCTTCCTCGTTCTCTCCTTGATTCCGTTTCTTCCGCCTTCCCGCGGCCGCCGGAAAGCCATTCCGCTCCGCATGCGGCGGGGAGGTCCTGCATAACCGTTCCGCAGGCAGCGCTTCCGCCTGGCCTGCCCGGCCCGCAGGCTTCCCGTCAGTCCTCGTCGTCCACCACCAGGAAGCTGTTTTTCAGATAGTCCGCCATGGCCGCCCGGCACTGGGCCCAGTCGATTTCCTGCACGGCCATGGAGGCGAAGGTGATCGGCGTCACCGCTCCGTCCGGCGGCAGCCGAAGCTCCTCGATCGTGCAGTCCCGCAGGGAATAGGCGTACCGCGCCGCTTCCAGCATGCCCTCCAGGTTCACATTGGTCATGGTGTTGTTGTCCATGACGTTGTTGACCAGGGCTTCCGCTTCCTCCCAGGTGATTTCCCGGCATTTATCCGCCAGGGTGCTCATGACCGTCCGGGCCCGCTGGGTGCGCATGAAGTCCCCGCCGCCCCCGGCCTTGCGGATCCGCATATAAATCACCGCGCTGTGGCCGGCAAAATGATACAGCCCGGGCCGATGGGTCGCCCCCGCCCGGAGATCCACCCCGGTCTCGACGCTGCGGACCGACCCGTCCGGCACCGCGTAGCGCCGGAGGTAGGAGATTTCGTCGGCCTTCAGCTCGATATCCACGCCGCCCAGATAGTCCACAATATTCGCGATCTGGGTAAAGTCGAACAGCAGGTAGTTCTCGATGCGGACGCCGATATGCTGGCTGATCACCCGGCACAGCGCCTCCGGCCCCAGTCTTTTGGCGATATAGTTGATCCGCCCGAAGCCGTATTCCTCCGGATTGTTTTCGGAGGGGCGCCAGACCAGCGCGTCCCGGATCAGGGAGGTCAGCATGATCCGATGCGCCCGGGTATCCAGGGTCACCAGCACGATGCCGTCCGTGTTCCCCAGGTTCGCGGGGTTCCCGTGCCAAACGTCGGTGCAGAGCAGCAGGTAATGATGCTGCCCCTCCTGGACCGGGGGAAGCTCGTCATAGGGAATGATTTCAATCGGTTTGGGCGCCCGGTCCCCCATCGCGGTCCCCATCATCAGCAGCGCCATCAGGCCCGCCATCACATAGCAGATCACTCTGCGCATCGTTCTATCCGTCCTTTCCGCAAAGGAGACCGCCTCCCTTTTCAGGGGAAGCTGTTCCGATGCTTTATGCGGCAGGCA
>CADBTC010000003.1 GCA_902797445.1 uncultured Eubacteriales bacterium
ACGCCGGCGCCGCCGAACATGCCGATCTTGCCGCCCTTGGCATAGGGGCAGATCAGGTCGATGACCTTGATCCCGGTTTCCAGAATTTCCGTGGACGTGCTCAGCTCCTCGTAGGCCGGCGCGGGCCGGTGGATGTCCCACCGCTCCTCCGTCTTCACCTCGGGGCCGTTATCCACCGGCTGACCCAGGACGTTAAAGATCCGGCCCAGGGTTTTCCGGCCAACCGGCACGGAGATGCCCTTGCCCGTATCCGTCACTTCCACGCCCCGCTGCAGACCGTCCGTGGAGCCCATGGCGATGCAGCGAACCTCGCCGTCGCCGATATGCTGGGCCACCTCCACCGTCAGCGTATGATCCCCCAGGGGCATTTCCAGGGCGTTGTAAATCGCCGGCAGGTGTCCGTTCTCGAACCGGACGTCCACCACCGGGCCCATGACCTGGGCGACCACGCCTTTGCGCTGTTCCATGTTCCGCCTCCTGTACCGGCTGATCCGGCATTTCTTCCCTTCTTTTCCTGTATCCGATGGAATCCTTCGTTTTGAATCGAAAACAGGATCACATGCCGCTTCCGGCCACAATTTCCGTAATTTCCTGGGTAATGGCGTTCTGCCTGGCCCGGTTGTACTCCAGCTGCAGGCGGTCGATCATCTCCTGGGCGTTCTTTCCCGCCGAGTCCATGGCCATCCGCCGGGCGGCCACCTCGCTGGCGAAGCTTTCCCGCACGCAGGCCGCCACAAGGCCGCTCACATAGGTGGGAACCGCCGCATCCAGCACTTCCCGCTCCCCGGGTTCAAAAATCGTGGGGGTCATTTTGCCTCCGACCGTCCTTTCCAGCGGAAGCACCCACAGGATCTCGGCCGTCTGGGTCATCATGTTCCGATACCGGGTATACAGGATGCCCAGCCGCTCATACTCTCCCGCCAGGAAAGCCCTGCATTCCGCGTCCCCGACCTGGGCCGCGTCCGTCCCGCTGAAGCGTTCGGCGGAAAGGAAGCCCTTTCCGAACCGGTCGCAGGCCCGCTTGCCGATGGGCAGGAAGCTGGCTCCCTCAAATTCGGCCGCCAGCCGGAACACATTGGCGTTGTACCCTCCGGCCAGCCCCCGGTCCCCGGCGATGACGATGATGCGCGTGCCGGCTCCCTTTGCCGTCATATACGGCGATTTCGCGCAGTCCGGCGAGGAGCGCAGCTGCTCCATGACCTCCTCCAGCGCCGCCGTATATTCGCGGGATTTTCCCATGTTCAGGGTTGCCCGGCGAATTTTGGAGGACGCCACCAGGCCCATGGCCTTGGTCAGATGCAGCGTGGAGTCCACGGACCGGATCCGGATCCGCAGGCTTTTCGTATCCGCTCCCATCGCTTACCTCCGGAAGCCCTTCAGGGCTCCTTCCAGATCCTTCACTTCCGCCTCATCCCACGCGCCGCGCTCGATCCGCTCCAGCAGGCCGCCGTACTGGTTTTCCAGATACGTGAACAGCGAGCTTTCCCATGCCGCCACATTCTTGGGATCCACGTCGTTCAGATAGCCCCTGGTGACCGCGTATACGATGGCCACCTGGCATCCAACCCGGGCGGGATTGCTCTTTTTCTGCTTCAGGACCTCCACGATCCGCTCGCCCAGCGCCAGACGGGCCTTGGTATCCGCGTCCAGATCGCTGCCAAACTGGGCGAAGGCCTGCAACTCCCGATACTGGGCATACAGCAGCTTCAGCTCGCCGGCCACCTTCTTCATGCCCTTGAGCTGGGCGGCGCCGCCCACGCGGCTGACGGAGATACCCGGGTTGATGGCGGGACGGATGCCGCTGTGGAACAGCTCCGTCTCCAGGAAGATCTGCCCGTCGGTAATGGAGATAACGTTAGTGGGGATATAAGCGGACACGTCGCCCGCCTGGGTTTCGATGATGGGCAGGGCCGTAATGGTCCCCCCGCCGTATTCCGGCGCCACGCAGGCGGCCCGCTCCAGCAGGCGGCTGTGGAGATAGAATACGTCCCCGGGATAGGCCTCCCGTCCCGGCGGCCGCCGGATCAGCAGGCTCAGCGCCCGGTAGGCGACCGCGTGCTTGCTCAGATCGTCGTATACGATCAGCACATCCCGCCCCTTGGATCGGAAGTATTCCGCCATGGCGCAGCCCGCGTACGGCGCGATGTACTGCAGGGGGGCGCTCTCCGCCGCGGAGGCGGAAACGATGATCGTATAGGGCATGGCCCCGGCCCGGCTCAGCTCCTGGGCGATCTGCACGACGCTGGTCCGCTTCTGGCCGATGGCGACGTAAATGCAGAGCACCCCGGTATCCCGCTGGTTCAGGATGGTATCCACCGCGATGGTGGTCTTTCCGGTCTGCCGGTCTCCGATGATCAGCTCCCGCTGGCCCCGGCCGATGGGAATCATGCTGTCGATGGCGATGATGCCCGTCTGCAGGGGGACGGAAACGCTCTTGCGTTCGATGATCCCCGGCGCGGGGGATTCAATGGGCCGCGTTCCGCTGGAGGCGATGTGCCCCTTGCCGTCGATGGGCTCGCCCAGAGCGTTCACCACCCGGCCCAGCAGGCCTTCGCCCACCGGCACGCTCAGGGCTTCCCCGCTCCGATATACCGCGGATCCCTCGTGGATGTTGTCCCGGTCGCTGAGGATGGCGACGGAAACGGTTTCCTCCTCCAGGTTCTGCGCCATGCCGAAACTGCCGTCCTCAAAGCGGAGCAGTTCGTTGGCCATGCAGGAGCGCAGCCCGTATACCGTGGCGATGCCGTCGCCGACGGTGATCACCGTGCCGTTTTCCTTCATCTCGATCCGGTTTTCATACTGCCGGATCTGTTCCTTGATCATGCTGCTGATCTCGCCGGCTTTGGAGCTCATTCAACCATCACTTCCTTGATTTCTTGCAGACGGGACCGGATGCTTCCGTCCAGAACCCGTCCTTCCGTTTCGACCCGGATCCCGCCCAGCAGGCTGGGATCTACCCTGCAGTCCAGAATCATCCTGCGGCCGAATTTCTTTTCCAGCTTCTGCCGAAGGGTATCCTTTTCCGCGTCCGTCAGGGGGACAGCCGTCGTCACTGCCGCCAGACTCTCGCCCCTGTGCTCCCGCTCCAGATCCCTGTAGCAGGCAATCATATTCCGGATCTCCCTGGCGTGCCCCCGGCTGACCATCATCCGCAGCAGCAGCAGTTCCTCCATTGGGATCATCCCCTGAAAGACCTGGCTCAGAGCGTTCATCCGCTCCTCCCGGGAGACGGCCGGGCTGGCCAGCAGGTTCAGAAAGCCGGGGTTTTCTGCCAGCGCTTCTTCCACCAGGCTCAGCCCTTCCGCGTAGGCGGGGGTTTTGTCCGCCTCCATCGCCAGCTCAAAGAGCGCTTCCGCGTATTCTCTGCTTGTATGATTCATCATTTCCGCCCCTTACAGCTCCTGCAGGAAGGAATCGATCAGCTCCCGATGATCCTCGGGCCTGATCTCCCGCTCCAGCAGCTTTTCGGTCAGCTGGGTGGATACGTCGGCGATTTCCTTTCGAATATCGTCTTCCGCTTTTTTCTTCTCCAGCAGGGCGTCGGCTTCCGCCTGTTTCCGGATTTCCTGGGCCCGCTCCCGGGCTTCCCCTTCGATCCGGGCGCCCCGGCGCTCCGCGTCCCGGGCCGCCTGGCTGATCATCTGATCCGCCGTCTGCTTCGCGGCGGCCATGGCAGCCTCATAGCGCACCCGGTTCTCGTTGGCCTTCACCTCGGCCTCATTGGCCCGGGCGTACGCGGAATCGATGGTTTCCCGCCGCGCGTCCACGACCTTCTTCACCGGCTTGAACAGGAACTTTTTCAGGATCCATGTCAGGATCGCCAGGTTGGCAAAGGAAATCAGAACCTGCCAGATGTTGACAGAGATAATGCTCAGTGACTGCATGCTTCTCTCCTTACTGTACCCCGGTCAGGCCGGAGCAAACCGGATTACTTCAGGGCCAGAACCGTTTCCCGCAGCACGCCGGAGAAGATACCGGGCGCCACGAAGATCAGCAGGATGCCGATGATCAGGCCGTACAGACCGGTGGTCTCCGCGATGGCGCAGCCCATGACCATGGTGCTGGTGACATCGGATTTGGCTTCCGGCTGGCGCCCGATGGCTTCACAGGCCGCGGCCACCGCCTGACCTTCACCGATACCGGGGCCGATACCCGCGATCAGCGCAATCCCGGCGCCCACGCCGCACAGACCCAACATAATCCCCATTGCCAGTTCAACCATTGTTCTTTCCTCCTGTTTTTTGTTTTTCTGTCTTTTGTTTCATATCGCTTTTCAGCCGCTCCGCTCCCGGAAGGATTCCCCTCCGGGGACGGCTTACGCTTCAGCCCGCGCCATATCGGCCCGCTGCCTGCGGATGGCTTTCTTCGCCTGCCGTTTTTCCCAGGCTTCCTGGGGGAAGGCGCCGGCCACATTCATCATGGTCAGCATGGCGAAGATGAAGGCCTGCATCAGCCCGCTGAAAACGTCGAAGTACAGGCTCAGAATAGCCGGCAGGCCGATCTGCAGCAGGGGAATGTTCCCGATGACCGGGATACCCCCCAGCAGCATTTTGCTTAGAGACCGCAGCGCCGTCCCGATCAGCACGGAGATAACCGCGCCGCTCATGACGTTGCCGTAGTGACGGAAAGCCATACTGATCGGCAGGGAGAACTCGCTGATGAAGTTCATGGGCGTGAACACCGGGATGGGCTCCGTGAAGCCCTTCAGGTAGTTCAGCACGCCCCCCTGCAGCTTGGTATAGGTATACAGCACGAACACCAGGACGGCCCAGCCCGCCGTGATATTCACATCCCCCGTGGGGGCGAACAGCCCGATCAGGCAGCTGAGGCTTGAAAAAGCGGAAAGACCCATGATGGCGGCGATCAGGTACTCATATCCGGCAAAGCGCTCGCCCATGTTGACCGTCACCAGGTTCTCGCACTTTTCCACGATCCATTCCGCGGCCAGCTGGCGTTTGGTTTCCGCCCTTTCGGTCAGCCCGTGGGTCAGATAGAGGCAAAGGCCCAGCAGGCTGATCATGATCCCCCAGCTGTTGATCTGGCTCTCGGTAATGACCAGGTCCTGCAGCGGGAAGCCCGGAATCGTCAGATAGATCATGGCTCCGGAGATGTCCACCCCCTGGCTTTCGGGCTTGAAAAGCACCTTGAGAACCAGGCAGCAGACCAGCGGAAGCACCATCAGAGCGATCAGTCCCCGGTCCACCCAGCGGAATCGGGCGCTACCGACGCCGGCCTTTCCGGCCTCCGCCGGCCCGATCCCCTCTTTTTTCTCAGTCAAGCAGGTCACTTCCTTCCGATTCCGCCCCCGTCTTTCCCATTTTCCGGTCGATCAGCGGCCGGAAGGCAATCCCGATCCGGGGAAAGAGCAGCGGGAGCAGCGTCGCAAATACATTGGTATGCAAAAGCCCGATGGCGATGGCCGCGATGGCCGCCTGGCCCAGCAGGCGGGCGGTCATGGAGGAGCGCACCTTCAGCGCGGCCTTGTCCGCCGGCCCGCTGACCGCTTTGGCCACCGTCATCCCCAGCAGCAGATAGTTTCCGATGGCAGCCGCCGCTCCGATCAGGTTCCCCAGCAGCACCGCCGGGGTCCACTGTCCGATGAGCAGAAAAACCGTCTGCATAATGAAAGAGAGGGCGATCACCCAGATGGCCGCGTAAGCCGTTTCCTTTTTCACCGTCGGATCCAGCCGGCTCATTCATCCTCCCCCTCTCGGTCATATTGGATCTATTTTACCAGATAAAAACCCGCTTTTGCAACCCCCATTTCAAATTCAGCTTCCGTCAGCACCCTAGCCATGGGAATGTCCCATTCCGTCATGGGGATCTCCGGCAGCAGCAGCTTTTCGAAACACAGGCAGAGGGTTCCCGGGTGAAATGTCTGCAAAAATCTGTCGTAATACCCCGCGCCGTGTCCAAGCCGGCCTCCGTCCCGGGATGCCGCCACGCAGGGCACCACGATCAGATCCAAATCCTCCGCTTCGGCGGTTTCCCCGCCTCGCGCCGGCTCCGGGATCCCCATAAGGCCGGGGCGGAGCTCTGAGAGACATTGGATCCGGACCGCGTGCATGATGCCGGTTTGCCTTTCGCACAGGGGCACATGGACCCGTTTCCCCCGGTCCAGGGCATCCCGCAGGATCCGGTCCGTAGGGGGTTCCCCCGGCATGCCGACATAGAGAAAGACTGTCCTAGCCTTCTGGTAGGCTTCGGAGTCCAGCACCCGGATCTGGATGATGTCTCCGGCCGCCTGGAGGTAGGACGCCGGCAGGGCATTCCGCAGGATTTTGACCTCCCGGCGAAGGCGCTGCTTGGCTTCCCGGATCATCTCCGTTTCACGCGGAAGCTTTTCCCCGCTGTTTTGTTCCATCCTTTTTTCTCCCGCTTTCTTCGTCCGCTGCGTTTCCCGTTCCGCTCCGGGCCGTCCGGTTTCCCTGCAATCCCCCGTTTGCCTTTCGGGCTGCGGTGCTTCCCTGTGTTCCCGTCCTTTTCCGCACACAGATAATGGAAAAGCCGGGAAGCCTTTTCTCCGGCTCTCCGGCTTTTCTGCATGTGCTTATTGCACGCCTCTCCAGGCGCTGAAGGGGAAGAAGACGAACCGGACGTGGCCCACGATCATATCCCGGGAGATGGGTCCCTGGGCGCGGCTGTCGTTGGAATTGTTCCGATGGTCCCCCATGACGAAATACAGATCCTTCTCCAGCCTGAATTCCGTCCCGATCAGGCCCTTGATGACCTCCACGTCTCCGGAAATATCCTTCCCGTTCAGGGTCAGGGTTCCGGTGACGGTGTAGTGCAGCCGGTCCCCGCTGTCACTGATCCCGTCGGAACAGATGCCCCGCCAGGGCCAGACTTCCCCGTTCACGGTCAGGGCCACCCGGGTCTTCGCCTCGTCCACATAGCTCAGGCTCAGGACGTCTCCCTTTTTCGGGATATACACCTCCGAAAAGGTATGTCCGTTGGACCCGCCGGCCACGCGGTATTCGTCGCTGATATAGTCTTCTTCATACCGGGTGCCGTTGATGTGCAGATACCCATCCTGAATGCTGACCCGGTCCCCGGGCATGCCGATCAGCCGCTTGACAAAGTTGGTATCCCCCCGGCCGGGATAGCGGGCGATGACGACATCAAACTGAGAGGGAGCGCCGAATCCCGTTGCCAGCCTGGGCGTGCTTTCCTTCTCCTCGCTGCTTTGCCAGGGAAGGCACAGCCAGGTGGACCCGTAATCCAGCTTGGACACGAACATGGCTTCCCCGTCCGCCAGGGTGTCGTTCATGCTGGCCCCGTCCACCTTGATGGGTTCAAAAATGAATGACCGGATCACCAGTGCCGCCACGACGGCCACCAGGATGGTCATGATCCAGCTGAGAATTTCCCGGCCCACGGATTTCTTTTCCTTCCCTTCTTTTTCCGGCTTCTCTCCCTCTTCCGGGACAGTCGTACCCTCCCCGGCCTGCTGCCGGGGATCCGTGTATTTGTTCTCTTCACTCATACGTGCGTTCCTCCTCATCAAAAGCTTCAGCCTTTCCGGTCCTGCCCATCGCCGGACGGCGCCCGGCAGGCCGAATCCCATCAGCTTCTTTCCTTCAGGGCTTTGAGCTCGGCCTCAATCTCCGGCTTGGTACGGTAATTCAGCGCGGAGAACCGGCCGTCCAGCATCTTTTCCAGCTTCTCCGCCGCCTTTTCGGGGTGCCCCTCCTCCAGGTCGTACCGGCTCAGGAAGTAGAGCGTATCGATCTGGTCCGGTTTGATTTCGAGGGCTTTCTCGAACCATTTCTTCGCTTCTTCCCTGTCCCCCATGACCCGATACCAGGTCTGGGCCAGGTTGTCCACACAGATGGAATCCTCGTCGTCGTATTCCACGGCCGCCTGATTGAACTTCAGCGCCTTCTGCCGGCCCGCTTCCCATTTTTCCTCCGGCGTCAGCGGGATTTCCTCCCCCTGCTCCCGGGCAATCAGCACCGCCGCGGGATCCGCCAGCTCCTCCGCTTCCGTTGCTTTGGCCAGGAAGGCCGCCTTCCGGGAGGCGTCGTACTGCTCCACATAGAGGTATCCCAGGGTCTGGTACACCAGGCCGCTGGGATGCTTGCGGAAGATCTCCTCCAGCTTGCTGACACCCTTGTCCAGATCCCCCAGCTTATAGCAGCAGGCCGCGTAATCCACGATCAGGGTCACCCGGTTCTCCTGCGTCATCCCCGGCGCTTTCTGATATTTCACCAGCAGATCCTTGGCTTTCTGATACTGCCCGTCCCGGATCAGAAGCGCCGCGTAGCTGAGCAGATACCGGGGATCCACCAGCCCGTCGCCAATGCATTCCGCATACAGGCGCATGGCCTCCGCGGTGTCGCCCTTCTGCTGCGCCCGATAGGCCTTGTTGGCCTTGAACATCGTTCCCAGTCCCATTCGTTTTACTCCTTCTTGTCCATCCTGGACGCCAGCCGCTTTTTCAGCCGGCGCCGCCGGTATTGTAGCGCATTTTTCGTTTCCTGTACAGTCCGGTCTTCCCGCAGGCGGGTTTCGCCCAGCAGCGCCATCGCCCGTTCCGTCATCTCCAGAGCCCCGGCGAAATCCCGCTTCCGGTGCTCCAGCAGCTTCGCCATCTCAATGTAGGGCTGAACGCCTCCGGCGCGGCTTTCGATCATCTCCAGCCAGATTTTCTCCGCTTCTTCTCCTTCCCCGGCCCGCCGCAGGTTCCGGCCCAGGGCCATGCCGGCTTCCCCCCGCATCCGGCCCTTCCGGGCCAGACGGTAATACGTCCGGGCTTCCTCCGGGCGGCGGTTTTTCTCCATCGCCCGGCCCATGGAATACAGGTCCTCGCTGAAGGGCACCGTCTCCGGCCGATCATACATCTCCGCCATATGGGTCAGCAGCACGCACAGGCTGGCGATGTCCTGGGCGTTATGCGAAAGGATGTCGTCCAGCAGGCTTTCCTGCTTCGTCTTCAGATAGTCGAAATAGCGTTTCGGCACCTCGCTCCCCGGCAGGTCGTCCGTCCGGGGGGCGCCCAGGATGGCGGTCTCCAGACGGCTCAGACTGCATCTTTTCAGCCGCAGCTTCCAGACGCGCCTGGCCAGCTGGAGCAGGTCGATATGGGGTTTATCCAGACAGTCCCGCCGAAAGCGGTTCATCAGCAGCCGCCCCTCCAGCAGGGGCACGTCGAAGGTGGCCCCGTTGAAGGTACAAAGCACGTCGAATCGGTTCAGCCCCGCCTCCACGTGCCGCAGCAGGTAGCTTTCCTCGTCATAGTCCCGCATCAGGAACTGGTGCACCTCAAAACCCGCGTCCGTCAGCCAGCCCAGGCCGACCAGGAAGGCCACCGTTCCGCCGCCCCCCAGCCCGGTGGTCTCCGTGTCCAGATACAGGATTTTTCGGGGGTCGAAGGGCTCGGGCAGGGCGAGTCCTGTCATTTTCTCCAGGGTATCCCGCCGAACCGCGTGGGCGCCGGGAAATTCGCTCAGGGGCCGGGTGACCGCCAGATGCCGGCAGTCCCGGCTCTCTTCCCGGCTGGTTTCCCGGGGCTTTCCCGTGCTGCCGGAGGCGCCGACCGCCCGCAGTTTATCCCGCAGATTCATCGGCTCATCTCCCGGAGAATCCGGACGGCCGTGCGCTTTCCGTCGGATCCGACTTCCCCCACCGGGCCCACGCAGGAGGGGCAGCCCTGCTCGCAGCCGCAGTCGTTGACCACCTGCAGGGCCTTTTCCATCAGCAGCTCCCGCATGTTGAAGGCTTTCTGGCTCAGCCCGATCCCCCCCGGGCACTGGTCATACAGGATCAGCGTGGGCTCCCCGGTCAGGGGGCTTTTGACCTGATAGACGACGGCGATGTCCTGGGGCGAGCACATCAGGTACAGGGGACAGACGATCCGCATCAGGTTCGCCACGCCCATCATGCCGTTTTTCAGCGTATCGCTGGGAATGGCTTCCGTCAGGTCCTTCGGCAGCGTCCACCACATGGCCGTGGTATGCATGTCGGTTTCCGGCAGCCGGACCCGCCCGAAGCCCAGGTTTTCGTGGGTGTCAAAGCGGATTTTTTTGAACATGGTGACCAGGGCCGTCACCTTGACCTCCCCCAGGCCCACCTTATATCCCCTTGCCAGCTCCTCTTCCTTTTCGATATCCAGCAGGCTCAGGTTGATGTTCAGATCCGCGTCCGTATAATAGCCCGTATCCGCCGCCCGGATATAGGCCTTGCACGCCTCAAAGTCCAGCTTTTCCACCTGGAACTGCCGGCCCTCGTGCATGTAGATGGCGTTTTCGTGCAGCAGCATGGGCACGGTGAAGCGGTCCATTTCCCCGACCACCCTGTGCCGGGCCGGATCGGTGATGTCGATGATGACAAAATTCTCCTCCGCCGCGGACCGGAGGGAGATCTGGCTGGCGGGAAAATCCTCGCTGCTCCAGTGATAGCGCCCGCCCACGTGGTGCAGAATCTGGGCCTCGTCCAGGTATTCCAACATTTCCTCCGTCCCTGGCGCGTTCCCGAATGCGTCCCCGTCCTCAAAGGGCAGCTCGAACGCAGCGCATTTAAAATGGCTCATGAGCACATACAGGTTGTCCGGGTTCAGCAGAGCGTTCTCCGGGGTCTTTTTCAGGAAATAGTCCGGATGGGTCACGATATACTGATCGATCGCCGAGGAGGAGGCCACGAAGAACACGATGCTGGCGCTCTGCCTCCGGCCCGCCCGGCCGGCCTGCTGCCAGGCGCTGGCGATGGTGCCCGGATACCCGCACAGCACGCAGGCGTCCAGCGCTCCGATGTCGATGCCCAGCTCCAGCGCGTTGGTCGATACCACCGCGTCCACGGTCCCGGCCCGCAGGCCACGCTCGATCTCCCGCCGTTCCGAGGGCAGATAGCCGCCCCGGTATCCCCGGACCCGGCCCGCGTTTCCCAGCGGATCCCGCACCATGTCCTTGAGGTATTTCGTCAGCACCTCCACCGTCAGCCGGGACCGGGCGAAGGTAATGGCGGAAATCCCGTTTTTCAGCAGCAGCCCGCTGATGGCCCGGGTCACCGGGATGGAGCCTTTCCGGATGCCCAGCTGACGGTTGATGACCGGCGGATTGTAAAACACGAAATGCTTTTCCCCCATCGGCGCGCCGTTGTCGTCGATCAGGGTCACGTCCCGCCCGATCAGCGTCTGGGCCAGCTCCTTCGGATTGGCAATCGTCGCGGAGCAGAGGATGAACTGAGGATGGCTCCCGTAAAAATCGCACAGGCGCATCAGCCGCCGCAGCACGTTGGCCAGATTGCTGCCGAAGACGCCCCGGTAGGTATGGATTTCGTCGATGACGATGTATTTCAGGTTTTCGAAGAGCTTGACCCATTTCGTATGATGGGGCAGGATACCGGAATGCAGCATGTCCGGGTTGGTGACCACGATGTGCCCCGCCTGGCGGATGGCTTTCCGGGCTGCCGCGGGCGTGTCCCCGTCATAGGTATAGGTCTTGATATCCGCCCCCATGGTTTCGATCATCTCGTACAGCTCGCTGACCTGGTCGGCGCTCAGGGCCTTGGTGGGGAAAAGATACAGGGCCCGGGCATCCGGGTTTTTCAGGATGGCGGAAAGGACGGGCAGATTGTAGCACAGCGTTTTTCCGGAGGCCGTGGGCGTCACCACCGTCACGTCCTCCCCCCGCTCCGTGGCGGCCAGGCTCTGCGCCTGATGGGTATACAGGGCATGAATCCCGCGCTTCGCCAGGGTTTCCCGGATTTTTCCGTCCACGCTCTCCGGAAAGTCCGCCGTCCGGGCAGGCCGGGCCGGCATGACCTCCCACCGGGTCACGTTCTCCATAAACCGCGGATCCTTCCGCAGCTGATCCGCCAGTTGTGTCACGTTCATGCCCTTCGCCTCCTCACGAAACCGCGTGTCGATTCCGGTTGATCTCCGCGGCTGACTGTTTTGCGCCCGCGCCTGCAAGCGCAGCCGCGGGTAAAACAGGTCTCCCCTGTATGCGCTGTCCGTTTATTATAAGTCCATCTCCCGCCAAATTCAACCCATGAAAAAAGCGCCGCGGACGCCGGAAAG
>CADBTC010000004.1 GCA_902797445.1 uncultured Eubacteriales bacterium
GGACACCGCAATGGCGTACCCCTCCGCCTGCATCCGGGCCACAATCTCTTCGACAGGAACCGCCGTGCGGTATTCCTCCGGGCCGTCAGGCAGGATCCGGGCGTCTTCCGGCTGATTTCCTGCGTTGTCCGGAATGCGGGCGTTCCGCAGATTCCGCGCCGTTGTTTCCGGGGTGACGGTCTCCCGGCCGGCTTCCCCCAGCAGAAAGATGCGGCTCCAGGATCCCCGGACCGCTTCCGCCGCTTGCCCGAAGACGACCGGCAGCTGCCGCTTCTGAATGGGTTGCCCGCCGATCCGGTCGGGCAGGCCGCGCAGCACCTCCAGGGAGGCGTTGGTCTCCCGTCCCCCAAAGGGTTCAAAGGCAGTCACCAGTACAGGCAGCATCTCCGCGCCACTCCTTTGGCATCTGTTCAGCAGGCCCCGGCATCCCGACAGAATCTGATCGTACACCTCCGAAAACCGCCCGGTATACCAGGGGTCGTCGATTTCACCCGGCTGCTCCGCAAAATCCAGCAGCAGATGCATTTTCCCCTCCGGGTCTCCCCCGCAGATGCGCCGCATATTTCGCAGATTGGACGTCTCCATGCCGATCAGATAGTCAAAATCCGCGTAATCCCGCTTTTCCAGATGCCGGGCGGTTTTTCCCGCGCAGGAAATGCCGTGCGCCGCCAGTTCCCGCCAGGCCGGCGGATAGACCGGGTTCCCGATCTCCTCAAAGCTGGTGGCAGCGGATTCAATATAGAATTCCGGCTCCCGCCCGGCCTTTCGGACCAGGTCCTTCATGACAAACTCCGCCATGGGCGATCTGCAGATATTGCCCAGGCAGACGAAAAGAATACGCGTCTGATTCATAGAAAGCCTCCTTCATGATGCATTTCCGGCCAGGTCCGCCCCATTCCGCCCGGTTCACGCCAGGGAATAGGCCGCGATCCCGATAAACAGCAGAATACTCACGATGGTTTCCATGGACAGCGTCGTGGAGATGTATTCCCCGTCCCTGCCCAGATCCGCGTACAGCGGGATGATGAACGGAGCGGGCAGGCTCCATGCCAGCATCAGCGCCACAAACAGGGGCTTTTCAAAGGGAATGAGGCCGATGCCAAATATGATCAGCCAGTCCACCGCCAGCAGCACCGCAGTTACCGCGACGCGGAGACCCACCGTAATCAGCACGGGCTTCATCAGTTCCTTCCGGAAGGACAGCTCATACCCCACAATCACCAGGATCAGCCCGGACACCGGCGCGGAGATGAAGGCGATCGTCTTGCTGATGACCCCGCCGACCGCGGAGGACAGCACCGCCCTGCCCACGCCCGTGGCCCCGAGAATGACGCCGAGAAACGCGCCGATCAGCGCCGGATTGGTCGCGGCGCTTTTGACTGCGCCTTTCACGTCAGCTTCACCCCGGCTGACCGCCTGCAGCGTGACCAGGAACACCGTATAGGCCGCCAGCGTCTGGCCGATATCCGCCATGGCAAAGATATGCGTCTGACCCGCATACAGCAGGCCGAACAACGCATAGCCCATCATGCCGCCCTCAAAATTCGTAACCAGGAAGGGCATAAACCGACCGTAGGGCTTCACCAGCCTCCGCAGCAGAAAACCCAGCCCCAGTCCCAGGGCGCAGGAGGCGTAAACCACGCCGAAGGTCAGCGCGATTGTTCCGGAGTATTCCGCCGTAAAGAAGGCGTTGAACAGCACAACCGCCAGCAGCACGTTTCCGACCAGCGTCTTGATGCCCTTCAGCCCCTCCGGGGAAATGATCTTTTTCTTGTTGCACAACCAGCCCAGCAGGAACATCAGCAGCACCGGGAGCACCATTTCCAGAATGGACAGCGCCATACAAAAACCTCCTTTAACCAGAAAGGAAGCCAGCGCCTGGGCTGGCTTCCGAAACGGAAACGATTATTCTTTTCTCGTCAGTGAATGGCGTCCTGGAAGAACTCCCAGGCTTCCTTGTCCGTAAAGCCCTCATGCACGATCTTACGAATCGCCTGGGACATCTCGATCGCGTGGTTGCTCTGGAAAATATTCCGGCCCATGTCCACGCCGTGGGCACCGCCCTGGATGGCCCGGTATGCCAGCGTCAGCGCCTCGTCCTCCGGCAGCTTCTTGCCGCCGGCCACCACAATCGGCACAGGGCACGCCGCGACGACTTCCTCAAAATTGTCGCAGTAATACGTTTTCACGATCTGGACGCCCATTTCCGCGATGATTCGGGTCGCCAGCTTGAAGAACCGGTCCGTCCGTTCCATGTCCTTGCCCACAGCCACGACGCCCAGGGTCGGGATGGAATAGCGGAAGCCCGCGTTGATGACCTTGTTCAGGTTATCCAGGGAGGAAAGCTGTCCGTCCGCGCCGATGAAGGTCTGCACCGCCATGCAGTCCGCGTTCATCCGGATGGCGTCCTCAATGTCCACCGCCACGACTTCATGGCTCAGGTCGTCATTGAGCATGCTGGAGCCGCTGGAAACGCGCAGGGCGACAGCCTTGCGGTTTTCCGGCGGGACGCAGGTGCGAAGGGCGCCGCGGGTTCCCATCAGGCAGTCGATATTGGGCATCAGCTTCGGAACCACCAGATCCAGCCGCTCCAGGCCCGCCGTGGAACCCATGAAGTAACCGTGGTCAAAGGCAAACATCACCGTATTTCCGGATTTGGGATCGAAAATATTCGCCAGGTGCTTTTTCATGCCCCAATCCAGGCTGTTTGCCCCCTTCACATGGAAGGGATTGTTGTTGGCGAACGCTATGTCGGTATGATAATCCTTGGCAATCTTCAGTCCGTCTTTATCGGCCATGGGAATCAGTCCTCGCTTTCCTTTTATGGTTTGCGGATCGTTCTTCGATCCGCGGGGCCGTCAGAGCGTCATGCCGCCCGTCCGACCAGAAACGGAGGAAGCCCGAAGGCTTCCTCCAGGAGTTCCGGGAGATCAGAAGTTGTAATCCGCCACGTTTTCAGCCGTGAACACAACACGCTCGGGCAGCAGCACGACGCCGTTGTTCTCGGCCGCGGTCTCCTGGCCTTCCACCAGGTCGCTGTTGGCAAGGATCTCGACTTCGCCGATGCCGGGGATGTCAACCTTGTCGCCCACATGCACGGTGTTGCCCGCGGAGATGTAAGCAGCCAGATAGCAGCCCATGGCGCCCTGGACGCCGCAGTCCCACAGACCCCAGCGGGTGCAGACGCCGGCTTCCAGATA
>CADBTC010000005.1 GCA_902797445.1 uncultured Eubacteriales bacterium
CTGCACATCCTCGTCGAAGGCGTTGGCCGTCAGCGCGATGATGGGGATCGTCTTCGCATCCGCTTTGCCGGAGGCCCGGATCCGTCTCGTGGCCTCCAGGCCGTCCATCTCCGGCATCCGCATATCCATCAGGATCGCGTCATAATAGCCGGGCTCGTGGCTTTCGAACATCTCCAGGGCGATCTTGCCGTTCTCCGCGTGATCCGCCTGCATCTCCCGCATGGACAGCACCATCATCATGATCTCCGCGTTTACGGGCACGTCCTCCGCCAGCAGCACGCGGCGGCCCGTCAGATCCGCCGTTTCCTCCATCAGCTTCGCGTTCTTGATCCGCAGCGCGGCGCGGAACTCGTCCATGACCGTCCCCGCGAAGAGGGGCTTGGAAACGAAGGTATCCACGCCCGCGTCCCGGGCCTCCTGCTCCACATCGTCCCAGTTGTAGGAGGTCAGAATAATGATCGGCATATGGCTGCCCACGATGGCGCGGATCTGCTTTGTCGTCTCCACCCCATCCATTTCCGGCATCTTCCAGTCCACCAGAATCAGGTTGTAATCCTCCCGGCGGGCATGGCGCATCCGCACCATTTCCAGCGCTTCCCGCCCGCTCAGGGCCGTTTCACAGCTGATGCCCACCTGCCCCAGGACCACCTGCGCGTGTTCGCAGGCGATCTGATCGTCATCGATCACCAGAACGCACATCTCGTTGGGCCGCATCTCCGCTTCCCCGCCCGCATCCGTCACGCGTTCGGACTGCCCCAGGGTCACCGTCACGGTGAAGGTGGTGCCCTTCCCCTTCTCGCTCTCCACCTCGATATGCCCGTTCATCAGCTCCACGATGCTCTTGGTGATGGCCATGCCCAGCCCCGTGCTGCCGTATTTGCTGGTGCTGGAGGCATCCTCCTGGGTGAAAACGTCGAACAGTTTGGGCAGGTACTCCTTGCTCATGCCAATGCCGGTATCGGTAAAGGTCATTCTCAGCGTCGCCTTATTGTCCATCCGGGCCGCGTCCTCAATCAGGAAGCTGACTTTTCCGCCTGCCGGCGTGAACTTAACCGCGTTCCCCAGGATGTTGATCATCACCTGGCGCAGTTTCATGTCGTCGCCGATATAGTATTCGTCAATCTCCCCCTTCGTGTGGCATTCATAGGTCAGCCCCTTCTCCCGGCACTGGCCGCTGATGATGGTATTCACCTGCTCCAGGGTTCTGGAGAAGGAGAATTCCTCGTGCTTGACGACCAGGCGGCCGGACTCGATGCGGCTTACGTCCAGGATATCATTGATGATGCCCAGCAGATGGTGGGCGGACGTGCCGATTTTTTCCAGGTAATCCCGGGTCTGCGCTGAGATGGAGGGATAGCTGAGGGCGATATTGTCCAGCCCGATGATGGCGTTCATGGGCGTACGGATTTCATGGCTCATATTGGACAGGAAAGCGGTTTTCGCCTCATTCGCGGTCTTGGCGGCGGACAGCGCCTCCTGCAGGGACTGTGTCTGCTCCATGGCTTTCCGCGTCTCCACGTCCACATCCACGAAGCAGGCGCCCACCATGTGCACCTTGTGATCCTCCCGGTCCTCGGGATGGCGCACGCCCGCGAAACGAATCTCCTCCCAGGTATCCCGGTCATGCCGGTGCACAAGATAGCGATGGGAAATGACCCGCTGGGCCTGCAGCAGCGTCTGGATATTCTCCGGCCGGATGAAGGCCAGGAACGCCTCCCGGAATTCCGGTTTGATATTCTTGCGGGCGTATTCGGCAAAGGCGGCCAGGTACTGGAACCGTTCCCCCACCCGGACCCCGTTATCCAGGTCCTCATGGCTCTGGTAGCATACGCCCTCATCCCGGTCCAGATCCAGATAATAGACGCTCCAGTAGTCGGAGGAAAGGGCCGTAATCATCCGGGTCTGCTCTTCCTGCTGCTTCCGCTGATTCAGCAGCTCCTGCTGCAGCGCCAGCTGCCGGCTCAGTTCCTCCTGCTTGACCCGGTTTTCCACGTCCGCTGCGTTCTTCTCCATTTCCAGCCGGTCGGATTTCTTGGACTGCCGGATGACCGCGGTAAACAGCACCAGCAGGACCAGCACCGTCGCCGCCAGCTGCATCAGGTTGCGACGGAGAATCCCGTCGGAGATGGCGCTGATGTTATCGCTGATGACGCTTTCCCGGATCAGATAGGTCAGCCGCCAGTC
>CADBTC010000006.1 GCA_902797445.1 uncultured Eubacteriales bacterium
ATGCCCCTTGGATCTTTGATTCCGCCGCAGCCCAGCCAGGGATAGTCCCACATGGATTTCACAAGCCCCGCCTTTACAGGATTCTGGCAAATATATCTCAATGCGTCCAGATAATACGCGTCCGTATCAATCCCTTCACTGCGAAAACGGTCCTGAAACAGATGCCCCAGAAGCTGATACCTTTGGTTATAATAATTCACATATGAAACGCCCAGGCGTTTAAAAAACTGTTCCAGCGATTCCTGGCCTTCCTTCACCATCAAATGAACATGGTTTCCCATCAGGCAGTAAGCATAAACGTTGAAATCCGTTTTTTCAATTGTTTTTGCCAGGATGGTAAGAAAAGCCTTGCAGTCAAAATCATCTGCAAAGATGATCCGTCGATCCGCTCCTCTGATCATCACATGGTAGATTCCGGATGCTGATCTTTTACGCGCAGTTCTGCTCATTCTGTTAAACCTCCTACATCAGCGAAATACCGGAAAACAAATTCATTCAAGACAAAAGAATCGTCCCCGTGTCTTCAAATTCATTCAAGACAAAAGAACCGTCCCCATGTCTCAAATACCGGAAAACAAATTCATTCAAGACAAAAGAACCGTCCCCGTGTCTGTGGCTCGATCCTTCAGGAGGGCATCGCTTCCAGCGCGGAGAGCACGGCCAGCACCTGCTCCTTCGGCACCAGCGGGGAGGGCTCGTTTTTCCCGGCGCACGCCAGGAAGTGCCCCAGCTCCCGGTAGAACCAGCCGTTGGCCGGCAGGTTCACGCCGCCGGCGATCTGGACGGGATCGGAGGTATCGAAGCGGGTGACCTTTCCGTCCGCCTCATAGGCGGTGACATTCGCCCCGTCGTATACGACCATGGCCCTTTCAAAATACACCCGCCATCTCGCGGTGAAGGGCATGCAGGCGTTAAACCAGGCCGCCTCCCCGCATACGGTCAGGCCGCGATCCCACGCGTAGTTGACCCGCAGGTGATCCCGCAGCCCCCCGTTTTCCCCGGCGGCCGCCAGCTCCACCCGGTCCGGCTTTCCGAACAGGCTCACGATCAGGTCCAGGTCGTGAATGTGCAGGTCAAAAGGCAAAAGGCCGCTCTTTTCCCTGTCCATCAGCCAGTTGCCCTGGCTCCAGGCCGGCCGGGCGCTGAGCCGCTCGAAAAAACCGTCCAGCGGCCGGCCGTAGCGCCCGTCCCGCACGATTTCGCGGATCAGCTCCGTCTCCTTCATGAACTGCACCACCTGCGCCACATAGAGCTGCTTCCCCGCCTGCTCCGCGGCCCGGAACATGTTTTCGGCGCTCCGGACGCTCAGCGCGCAGGGCTTTTCCGTGATGACGTGCAGCCCGCAGGCAAACGCCTGCAGCGCCAGGGGCTCATGCAGGTAGGTCGGCACGCAGATGTCCGCGATATCGATTTCGTGCGCCTTCGCCGCCTCCGCGATCGTCCCGTAAAGGGGCAGCTGCCACTTTTCAGCGTTCTCCCGGTCCGCGGGGGAAGCGCCCACCAGCGCGGCGACCCGCGCGCCGGGGATCTCCAGATAATTATGATAGTGGGTGGAGCCCATTCCCCCCGGCCCCACAAGCAGCACGTTCATCCCGTTCCCTCCTTCTCGATACTGAAGTCCATCAGAGCGCAGAACCGCTGCGCAGCGTTCGGCACGCCCGGAGAACGGGCGGCAGCCCTTATCCGGATGGGCAATCTCCCGAAGGGGAATCCATCCATAAGCGCAACGGCTAACAGGCCGCGGATCGCGGCCTGTGTTCAGAAATGCTCCATCGTATTACAGCTCAAAGCCCTTCTCCCGGAAGAAGGCCGCGCTGTCCCTTACGGCCTGATCGACGGCCTCCAGGCTCCCCGCCCCCTGGGCGGTAAACTCGATCTCCACGGAGAAGGGGCTGTCGTTCCCCGCCCGCTTCAGGACCTCGAAGATCCCGTCGAAATCGATGTTCCCCTTCCCGGGCGCCGGGAAGTTCCATTCGTCGTCCGCCCCGGCCTTGTCCTTGATGTGCAGATAGCTCACGTCCCGGACGCATCCCGCCAGATCCTGCACGGGATCCACCCGGCCGTAGAAGATGACGTTGGCGGTATCGTAGTTGATCCGCACCCGCTCGCTGCCCACCTTCTCCACGATCTCGGCCAGGGCCGCCCCCGTGCCGTGATCCTTGCCGTGGGTCTCCAGCACCAGCGTCAGGTCCCTCGCCGCCAGCTCCGGCACCAGCTTTTCGATGCACCGGGCCGTCTCGTCCGCGCCGGCCTTGTGCCTGTCCGTCAGGTGCGCCTCCCCGATGGAGGACACGATGTACCGGCACCCGAAGAACGCCGCCAGACGCATATTGTCGCAGAAATCCCCGAACCGGTCCGGATCCGTCAGGTTGGTATGCCCGCTCATGGCGAAGGGGTTCAGCCCCGCGTCCCGCAGCATATCCTGCACCCGGAACAGCCGCTTCATCGGCTGATCGGGGAACACGTGCTCCGTCCATCCCTTGGTGGCCGTCAGCTCGATATACCGGAATCCCGCGTCCGCGATGCCGCGGACCGCGTCCTCCAGGGAATACCCGTGATAGGTATTGGAATTCATCGCGATAATCCGGCTCATCTCATTCACCTCACTCGCAGATATCCACGCGCCGCCCCGTCTCGGAGGATTCCAGCGCCGCGAACACGGCCCGCATGGCGTGCAGGACGCTCTCGCCGGAGATATACGGCTTCTCCGGATCCGCCAGATGATCCACGAACA
>CADBTC010000007.1 GCA_902797445.1 uncultured Eubacteriales bacterium
AGGCGTTTCCGCGCTCCACAGCTTACCGTTGCGGATAACCAGCGTCACGTCGGCTCCCTGATCTTCCGCCACGGTTCTGCCCTGGGCATCTTTGATTTCGATGGCAACATCGCCGCTGCCCACGATCTCGGTCCGCACTCGGATCTTCGCTGGACTGATGGAAACGGTATCCACCTTCACGCCCTCAAAGGCGATGTGATCTTCTTCTGCCGTCACCAGCCAGACCGGGCGATAGATCCCGCTGCCGGAATACCAGCGAGAATTTGGAAGCTGGCGGTTATCTACCCGGACGGAGACAGTGTTTTCGCCCGCGTGAACCAGCTTCGTAATATTCACCGTAAAGGGGATATATCCATAGGCGCAGCCGCCCGCTTCCTGGCCGTTGACGGTGACAACTGCGTTTCTGTAAGCGCCTTCAAAATGGAGCAGCATGGGCTTGCCTGCCTGTTCCGCGCTGATCTCAAACTGCTTTTCATAGATATATACCCCGCCCGGGAAATAGGCGTGCCCACTGCTGCCGGGGGCATCCTTGCTGCGGACTTCATGGATCATGGCGTCATGGGGCAGGGTAACGGGCTGGCCGTTGCAAAACCAATCGGCGTTAAAGGATTGTTTTTTCATGTTCTTTCCTCCGAAAATGGGATAAGGAAAACCAGCAAAGGGAGCCGGAGCTATCCCCGGCTCCCATAAGAGTCGCTTACTTTTTCTTCTTTGCGTTGGCTTTATCCTGCTTGGCTTTCAGCGCAGCTTGATATTTGGCTTCTTCCTCGGCGAAACTCAGCCCTTTTTTTGCGCATTTCGCTTTCAGTTCTTCAATGCGCTTCTGCTCGGAAATTCTCTCCTGCTCTTCCAGCTCCCTGGCTGCTTTTTCTTCCGGAGAGATGTATACGCCGCCGGCGGCTTCCACCGCAGCACGGTGACGGGCGATGATATCCGCTTGGATTTCAGGCATCTTCTCTTCCACATCGAAGAATTTCTGAAGCAGCGCGCCGAGCAGATAGCCCAGCATGGGAATACCCACAAAGCAGACGATGAAGAAGATCCTGATGCTCTCCGGCTGCTGGATCACCTGCTCCACGCCGCCTTCGGGATAGATATAACCCAAGGCGCTGATGCCGCCCAGGATAATGCTTTGTCCCAGGCCTGCCGTCACGGTCACGATGATGGCGTTGATGGAGGCGGAGAAGCCGTCGGCACGGAAGTTATTGGCCCATTCGATGTGGTCCAGGGCTTCGGCCAGCTGCGCAGCCATGGCGTAGGTCGGGATTGCGCCGATGGACTTGATGAACAGCATGCCGAGCACGATGGTAAAGCGATCGGGAGAGGAATTGAGCATCACACCCAGGCTGCCCAGCGCGCCGATGACGAAGCCGATCATCATCACTTTACGCTTTCCGAACTTACGCACCAGCGGCCACAGCAGGAAGATGCCCAGCCCCAGCGGTGCCTGACCGATGGCGTTGATCAGCACCTGAAGGTCGGTACCCTTGGCAACAGAGTCAGCCAGCACCCAGTTGGCATAATAGGGCATGATGTTGGTCTGGAGGATGTTCATGATGTTATAGATCAGAGTGAAGCCCATGATGATCTTCCAGTACTTGTTGGAAAAGCATGCCTTGAACTGGGCTTTCATGTCGATGATCTGATCGACGGCAGCAGTGCTGTTCATGTTGTCCTCGGTCACGCGTTCCTTGGTGAAGTAGTACTCAATCAGCGTGCCGGGAATGGCCAGAATGGAGATGATGCTCATCATCTTGACCCAAGCGCTCTGTGCTCCGTCGCCAACGCCCAGTGCACGGATCAGCAGCGGCAGGATAATGGTTACCAGCAGTCCGGGGAGCATGTTCATGCCCGCGCTGGTCAGCATGGCCAGACCGTCACGCTGCTTGGTATTGCGGGTGGACAGCGGCACCATCAGTGCATGGCTCATGTTATAGATGGTGAACGCCAGGGCAAAGAACAGGTTGTAGCTTACGATGATCCACGCAATCTGCACCCCGAAACTGGCCTGCGGGATCGTGTAGAACAAGATACCTGTGACAGCCATCAGCACACCAGAGACGGCGATCCAGGGACGCGCCTTTCCCTGACGGGTGCGGGTCTTGTCGATGATCCGGCCCATGACGATGTTGGTGAAGGCATCAAAAATCTTAGACAGCAGCGGCATCAGGGTCAGGAACAGCCCGCTCATGCCCAGCACGTCCGTATAGAACTGGGTCAGGTAGGTGCCCGCCACAGCATAGTAAACCATGTAAACGAAGCAAGGACCGGCGAAGTAGCCGAGCCACATCTCGCTCTTCTGGGTATTGGCGGACTTGATCCGGGAATCAAGCGCCTTGGAGGCAAAGATTCGCTGTAACATTTGTAGGTTCCCCTTTCTGGTGGATTCTATATATATTTTAAATACTTTTCAATGAAAAGTCATTGACATTTGGGGACATGTTTATTATTATTTAAGGACATTGTGAGGTGGTTTTATGCCATTCGAAACGCTTCAGGAACAAACGGACATGAGTAAAGTAGAGCAAATGCTCAAGGAATTCATGGCCGAGAGGAGCGATGTTGCGGGAAAAATCCTTTCTTCCGATGAACTGTTGGCTTATATCGGCTGGGTGATAGAAAGGTATACCCGAAAGTTTGGAGCGAATGTTTTGAACGAAATACCAGCCTTTACCAATCGAACGGGTATGGCTGCTTTTGTAGCGGAAATCAGCGCTCATCCTGATAAGCGCAAGGCGATTGCACGGCTTTCCAAGGCGCTGGCTGTACAGAGCGACGAGGATTTTCTCACACCAGGACAAACTATTTCCGTTGGCCGAATGCCGCGCTATTACCCGGCACAATGGCACATGAGCACGTACTTTCAGGTGTGTTACGCGCCAGCTGGAGCATGTCCTGTTCATTTTCAGAATGAGACCATCGAATTAAAAAACGGCGCGTTGCTGATCATTGCGCCGAATGTAATGCATGCAACACCTTGTTACGCAGATGATGCGATACTGAAACTGTATATGCTTCGGGCCAGCACATTCCAGCACGTATTCTGGAATCAGTTGGGTGATGATAATTTATTAACAAAGTTTTTCCGTATTGCATTGGATAATCATTCGATAACCTCCTACCTGCATTTTGAGACTGATAGCGATCCTGAAGTTCAGCGTATTCTTTTGCAGATCGATCAGGAATACCAAACAGAAAAGCCTTATGGACAGCAAATGATCAATTCCCTGATGCGGCTGTTCTTTTTGTTGATCCTGAGACGTTATGAGGGCACTGCCCGGCTGCCGCGAACTGATTATTTCTTCTGGAAGCACCAGTTTTCAGGAATATTGAGTTACATTCAAACACATTATCAGCATGCCACCTTGAACAGCGTCGCTGAAAAATTCAATTACAGCTCCAAGCAGGTGGGCCGCATCGTGAAGGACTGCACAGGAGAACCCTTTGGGGATCTGATCCGCAGCATGAAAATGAAAAAAGCGGTGGAGCTGCTCCTGGATCGAAAGTATCCGCCAGAACAGGTCGCGCCGCTGGTGGGCTTTGCCACCGTCAACAGCTTTTATCGTTCGTTCAAGGATTATTATGGTCTTCCGCCGCTGGAATGGGTGTCGAAGCAACTGAAAGCCTGAATTATCTTTCCATTAACGATTCTTTAACAAAGCCCTGACAAAACATAAACAAACCTCCATTATGATAAGCCCGTCAGTTGGAAAGCTGACGGACAAAGAAAGAAAATCATGACGGAGGTTTTTGATATGAAAAGCAATGTGAAGTATCTGGTCACCGGCGCGGCGGGTTTCCTGGGCGGTACGATCTGCCGTCAGTTGATCGAGC
>CADBTC010000008.1 GCA_902797445.1 uncultured Eubacteriales bacterium
CGGCAGATCGCTGTCGCTGCCGAGAATCATCGCTACTTTCTTCATGGATCCCGCTCCTTCCCCGGGGCGCTCCCGCCCCGTCGGGCTGTTGTCCATTACCTCCGTCCGCCTGCTTTTCCCTTCGGACCGGCTCCCGCTCCCCTGAAATCCGATTCGGGTTCAGGCCCGGAAAAGCGCTCCCATGATAGCTAAAATTCCGAACATTGTCAATACAAAAAGCCTGTTTTCACCTATATTTCAAGCACAAATCCGAACGTTCGTCAGATAAACGTTCGGATTTGTGCCCCTTTTTCCATTTTTCTCCCGATATGCACATCCCCCGCAGTCCTCGCTGTCCGCGGGAAAAGCGGTCGGGTTTCCTTCCCCGGCCTGGATTGCGGGGCAAAACAGGCTGCACCTGCTCCCCGCGGCGTTTTCAGCCCACTCCGGCGGCGCGAGGTGCCGTCATACGGCTTTATACCAGCATCTCCCGGGAATGATCCGTGCCCTTCGCCGAGGGGAACGGGATCCCCATCAGGCCGGCAATGGTCGGCGCCACGTCCCGCATGGGCATGGAAGGCATTTCGTATCCGGCTTTGACGCCCTTCCCCATGACGGCGAAGAGGCAGTTTTCCGCCTTATGCCCCGGCCCGAAGCCGTGGGTGGCTTTCTCCCGCTTGTTTTCATCCAGCCCGTCGGTAAAGACGACCCCGTCCGCCGCCTCGCATCCGAAGGCCGGCCCGGCCACGCAGTGCATCGCGTCCAGCTCCCGCCGGCTGTAAAGCTTCGAAATGCCGTGATCCTGCATCACCGGAGCGATTTTCGCCAGGGCCGCCTCCGGATCCGCCCCCTCCCGCAGGGGGAAGAAATACGCGCTTTCCCCGTTGCTCTGGGCGCCGAAGTCCCTGTCCAGCCCCAGCGCCTGCAGCATCTCCGTCAGGTTTCCGGGGATTTCCACGTCCGACTGGCCGTGATCGCTGACGGCGATCAGCAGAGCATCCTCCATCCCCGGCGTTTCCGCCAGGGCCCGGGCGATGTCGTTCAGCCGCATCTCGTTCCGGCGGACGGCCTCCTTCGCCTCCGGGCTGAAGGTTCCGTGGTGGTGCCGCATCTCGTCCAGATCGATCAGATGCACCGCCGTCAGATCCGGCTTTTTTCGCCGAATCGCCCGGGCGGTAATCGCGGCCGCGTAATTGCTCAGTCCCGGCTCGGCGATGCCGCTGCGCAGCTTTCCGAAGCGCAGCTCGCTGAAAAGGATGAAACCCGGCGTCCCGTACTGCAGGGTCTTCCGCACCGTGTTTTCCCCCGGCAGCGTATGCACCTCCGGGAAGCACCATCTGGCCGCCGGATTTTTGCAGCAGACCGGCCAGAGCACCGTGCAGTTCCGGCCTCCCGCCGCCTTCACCGCGTCAAAGAGGGTGGACACGGCAATATGCTTCCGCTCCCAGAACCAGACCCGATGCCGGTTCGGCGTCCCCAGCTGGAAGGGCTGATTCTGTCCCACGCCGCTGTCCGCCGGGTCGCATCCGGTAATCAGGGTCACATGAGCCGGATAGGTCAGCGCGGGAAAAACCGTCTTGACCTGCCGGCAGACGCTTCCCTCCCGGATCATCCGGCTCAGGCCCCCCTCCGGGGACAGGAACCGGAAGTCCGCGTCAAAAAAAGCATCCAGGGATACCAGCACCGCTTTGCGCATTGTTCTTTCCTTTCATCGCCCCGCGAAAAACGGGCCGCCCTTCGGCGGCCCGCCCTGCGTTTTATTTACGCCCAGGGATTCTCCGTGGGATAGGGCAGGGACGCGGGCTGATTGTACCCGATATCCTGCACGCCCAGATACTTGAAGACTTCAAACAGCAGCTTCCCGCAGTGATCGAAGGCCACGGCGCCGTGATGCGGAAAGCCCTTCTGCACCAGCACATGCCGGTAGAACCGGCCCATCTCCGGGATGGCGAACACGCCGATGCCGCCGAAGGAGCGGGTCTTCACGGGCAGCACTTCGCCCTCGGCCAGATAGGCCCGGACCACGCCCTGGCTGTCGCACTGCAGGCGGTAGAAGGTGATGGGGCTGGGGGCGATGTCGCCTTCCAGGGTGCCGCGGGTGAAGTCCGGATCGCTTCCCGCCGGCTCCAGCAGACGGTGCTGGATCAGCTGATACTTGATCGCCCGGTCGCCGCACATCTTGCAGGAGGGGGTATTGCCGCAGTGGAAGCCCATGAAGGTATCCGTCAGCTTATAGTCGAACTCGCCCTTGATGTCCTCGTCATAGATGTACTGGGGCACTGAGTTGTTGATGTCCAGCAGGGTCACGGTATCGCCGGTCAGGCAGATGCCGATGTACTCGCTCAGCGCGCCGTAGATGTCCACTTCGCAGGACACCGGGATCCCGCGGGTCGCCAGGCGGCTGTTGACATAGCAGGGTTCAAATCCGAACTGCGACGGGAATGCCGGCCAGCACTTATCCGCGAAAGCTACATATTTGCGTGCGCCCTTGTGCTTTTCTGCCCAGTCAAGCAGCGTCAGCTCGAACTGCGCCATCCGGACCAGCATGTCCTCATAGTACTTGCCTTCGCCCATTTCCTTGCGCATGTCCTCGCACACGCCGGGGATGCGGGCGTCGCCCGCGTGCTCCTTGTAGCTGACCAGCAGGTCCAGCTCGCTGTTCTCCTCGATTTCCACGCCCAGCTCATACAGGCCCTTGATGGGGGCGTTGCAGGCGAAGAAGTCCTGAGGCCGGGGCCCGAAGGTGATGATCTTCAGGTTCTTGACACCCAGAATGACCCGGGCGATGGGGAAGAACTCGGCGATCTTGTCCGCCAGGTCTTCGGCCGTGCCGACGGGGTATTCCGGAATGTAGCCCTTCAGGTGCCGCATGCCCAGGTTGTAGGAGCAGTTCAGCATGCCGCAGTACGCGTCGCCGCGGCCGTTAATCAGGTCGCCGTCGCCTTCCGCGGCCGCCACGAACATGCAGGGGCCGTCGAAATACTTGGCGATCAGGGTTTCCGGCGTCTCGGGCCCGAAGTTCCCCAGGAAGACGCAGGCCGCGTTGCATCCGTTGGCCTTCAGCTCGTCCACCGCCTTGAGCATGTCCTTCTCGTTCTCCACGGTGGTCTTGATTTCCACAAAGTTCAGCGCCTTCGCGCACAGCTTTTCCGCGATCGCGGCCCGGCGCTTTTCGCTCAGCGCGATGGGGAAACAGTCACGGCTGACGGCCACCAGACCCAGCTTTACCACAGGAATATTCTGCATTTGAATCAACCTCCTTCATTTATATCGGAAACCATTTTCCTTACCGCTAAGAATACCACCGGAGGCCCGGTTTCGTCAATTGTTTTATCCGGTTTTTCCGCGATTGTCCGACGATCGGCTTTCGATTCAGAACGCTCCGCATTCCACCGTGACCGGCTCCAGCCCGTCGGCGCTGGCCGTAACGGTGATTTTTCCTTCCTTCCTGACCCGCACATAGGCGATGGCATGCCCAAGATGGAAGGAAATTTGGTCGCCGTGCCGGTCCTCATCGGAGAGGAAATCTCCGTTGTCCAGCCCTTCCAGGGTTCCCGGGCCCTGGACGCTCACCCGCACCGCCGTGCCCGCGGGCGTCCACAGCTGTCCGTACGCGTCCACCAGGCTGATTTCAATCTGGCGCAGCGCGCCCGGTTTCGGCGCCTCCTGCTCAAACACCTCCGCCCGGACCGCCGCGGGGGCTTCGGAGGTCTTCAGCTCCTGCCGGGCCACGGGCTTTCCGTCCTCCAGCCCTTCCGCCGTCAGCGTTCCCGGATGATATTCCACCATGAAATGCGCCATGCCGTCCGGTCCCGGCTTTCCATACCGCGGATATCCCCCGTTCAGCGTCAGCCGCACTTCCCCGCAATTGGTCATCACCGCCACGTGCCGCATCAGACCCTCCCGGTATCCGCGCCACTGTCCACTCATGAGCGGGAAGCTCCAGTTGGCGATCGCCCGGTCGTCGTAGGCCTGATCGTCATAAACGCCGATCCGGACCATGGGTTCCCGGCTCCACTGACTCTGGACGAACCAGCTGCGCAGCTTCCGGAAGCCCGCGCTGTCCACCGGGCATCCGGTCCAGCCGCGGCAGGGCCAGCCCTGGCTCTCCCCGATATAATCCACGCCGGCCCACACGAAGCCGCCCGCCACATAGGGCTTATCCCGCACGTCCCGCCAGGGCGACCGGCACACCGTGTTGGACGTCGTCAATTCCTCCAGCCGGTAATAGGTGAACACCTCCGACCCGATGACCGCCCGGTTCATGCCGGCCTGATGGAACGCCTCGTAGAAGTTTTCCATATAGTTGCCCATAAACACGTCTACGATCTCCGCGTACCGCAGCACCGCGTTTACCTTTTTCTCCAGCGGCGCGCTGTCGTCCAGGCCCTTCATCACGAAGCCGATCAGCGCCGCGGACATGGGCCGGGACGGATCCAGCCGCCTCAGCTCCTCCCGGAATTCCTTCAGATATCGGTAGAAGCTTTCCTGATACTGGATTTCAACCTCGTTGCCCACGCTCCAGAGGATAACGGAGGGATGGTTCCGGTCCCGGGCCACCAGGATCCGCAGGTCCTCAAACCGGTCCTCCGCGAACAGCCGCTGGAAATAGATTTTCGTCTGATCCCATTTGTCATACAGCTCATCAATCACGGCCATTCCCAGCTCGTCGCACATGTCATACAGGCTTTCGTCCATGGGATTATGGCTGCAGCGGATCGCGTTGCAGCCCATCTCCTTCAGCTTCAGCAGCCGGCGCCGGAGAATTTCCGGCTGAACCGCCGCCCCGTAGCACAGCCCGGAATCGTGATGCAGATCCGCGCCGTACAGCTTGCGTCCCCTTCCGTTCAGCACGAAGCCCTCCGCGGCGCTGAAGGAAAACGTCCGAAATCCGATCCGTTCCGTCACGCGGTCCGTTTCCCGCCCCTCCGCGTGCAGCGTCACGGTCAGGCTGTACAGCGCGGGGCTGTCGATATCCCAGCGGCATACCCGCTCCGCCCGCAGGCGGAGCCGGAACGAATCTCCCTCCGCGGCCGTCTCCCCCTCGGAAACCGTCCGCCCGTCCGCGTCCGTGAGCACCGCCCGCACGGAAACCTGCTTTCCCCGCGCGCCTTCCAGCACCGCCGACAGGTCCACCGTGCCGCCTTCGCCTTCCGGCTCCGCGTCCGCCCGCAAGGTCATGGGCCGGATATGCACCGGGTCCTTCACCAGCAGCCGGACGTTTCGGTAAAGGCCCGCGCCGGAATACCAGCGGTCGCCCAGCGTCTGCTCCGCGTTCACCTGAACGGCCAGCAGGTTCTTTCCCGGCCGCATCCGGTCCGTCAGATCCAGCAGGCAGGGCACATAGCCGTATCGGTGGCCGCCCGCCGCCTCGCCGTTCAGATAGACGCGGTAAAAGCGCTGGCATCCGTCCAGCATCAGCCAGATCCGCCGTCCCTTCCATTCCTCCGGCATCTCCAGAGGCAGCCGGTACCAGCCGGTCTGATTCCGCGGATAATAGCCCTGGGACCAGCCCCACTCCATATCCGGATCCCTGCGGTTCATGATCTGCCAGTCATGGGGGACGCGCACCGGCGCAAAGGTCGAATCATCAAAATCCGGAAGCTCGCAGCCCGCCGCGTCCGTGATCTGAAAACGCCAGCCGTCCCTCAGCTCCACCCCGTCCGTGTGTTTCATCTTCTCCGTCCCTTTCCTTTTTTGCATGGATTCCGCTCCCTTTATTCTACCTTTTCTTTCTTTTTCGTCAAGATCGAAAGAAAGGCCGTTCCGAAAGGTTGACAGGAGGCGGATAAGGCGCATATACTGCCCTCATCACGCCGCGGAAGGCTTTTCCCGGCGCGGGTCCGGCCTCACCCCGAAAGGCGGGGCGGAGACGGCGGAAGCATAAAAGGAGCGGGAAAATGAATCATATGCGGCGGACAGATTCGGATATGACCCAGGGCAGCATCCGGCGCCACCTGGTGGAATTTGCCATCCCCATGGCGGTCGGGCTGCTTTTCCAGCAGCTCTACAACACGGTGGACACCCTGGTGGTGGGCAATTTCGTATCCAAGCAGGCCCAGGCCGCGGTGGGTTCCACCGGCCCCATCATCAACACGGTGGTGGGCTTCTGCGCAGGGCTGGCCACCGGCGCCTCCGTCATCATCTCCCAGCGCTACGGGGCTCACGACGAGGACGGGCTCAGCAAGGCCGTCCACACCACCATCGCCGCGACCATCATCATGAGCCTGCTGTCCACCGCGGCCGGCCTGATCATCATCGAGCCCATGCTCCGCTTCATGCAGACCCCCGCCGATGTCTGGGACGATGCCCGGCAGTATCTGTTCATCTACTTCAGCGGCGTTTCCGGCATCCTGTTCTACAATATGGGCAGCGGCATCCTCCGGGCCGTGGGGGATTCCCGGCGGCCCCTGCTGTTCCTGATTCTGTCCGCCCTGCTGAACACCGTGCTGGACCTGTTTTTCGTGCTGGTGCTGGGCATGAAGGTGGACGGGGTAGCCTGGGCCACGGTGCTGGCCCAGCTGATCTCCGCCGCGGCGATCCTGTGGACCCTGTCCCGGGAAAAGAGCGCCTACGGCATCCGCTGGAAGCGGCTGACGCTGGATCGGAAATCCATGCTGGGCATCCTGCAGATCGGCCTGCCCTCCAGCATTCAGAGCGCCATCACCGCCTTTTCCAACGTGTTTGTACAGTCTTACATCAACGCCTTCGGTTCCGCCTGCATGGCGGGATACGCGGTCTATGCCAAGCTGGACGCCTTCGTGCTGATTCCCGTACAGGCCCTCGCCATGGCCTCCACCACCATGGTGGGGCAGAACTGGGGCGCAGGCCAGAAGGACCGCACCCGGGACAGCGTGGGCGTCGCCCTGTGGATGAGTCTGATCTCCACGGCCGTGCTGGGCCTCGGCGCCTTCCTGGCCGCCAGGCAGCTGATCGGGCTTTTCTCCCCGGATCCGGAGGTGGTGGACTACGGCGTGCGCTTTATCCAGATCATCACCCCCTTCTATCTGATGGTCTGCTTTAACCAGATCTACGCCGGAGCCCTGCGGGGCATCGGGGACGCCACCATGCCCACGGTCATCATGCTCCTTTCCTTCGTCGTTTTCCGCCAGATCTATCTGTATATCACGCGGCTGCTGAACATCGGTTTCCTGGCGGTGGCCCTGGCCTATCCCATGGGCTGGATTCTCTGCTCCACCCTGCTGGCCGTCCGCTATCACCGCAGCGTCCTCTTCAGCAAGGATCCGGCGCCTTCCGCGGCGGATCATTCCGACGACCTCTGATAAGCAGTCCGAACCCCGGCGGCCGCGGCCTCCGGGCTTTTTTTATACCCGGGCCGCGAAACGGAACGGCTTCACCGCTTCCGCGGTGCGGTGCGCCCCGTCGGAAAGCATCCGTCCCGGCAGCGCTCTGTTGTTCTCCGAACAAAGAACCGTTGTTTTCCGGGGACTCTCCGGCTGAATATTCAATTTTTTCCGGAAACAGTGGACTTTTTCCGTTCAGTGTGCTAAAATACCATTGTTCGGGAAAAATCGGTTCCAGGGCCTTCGGGTCTTAGAATATATTCTATTTATTGTGGAAAGGAAGGATTATCTTATGAAAAAGGTACTTGCGATGCTGCTGTGCGCAGCGATGCTGCTGGGAATGGTGTCTCTGGCCTCCGCAGAAGGCTACAGCGGCGACCTGAAGATCTGGGTGGCTGAAGCCGCGGTGGACTTCACCAAGGAACAGGTGGAAGCGTTCAAGGCAGCGCATCCGGAATATGCCGGCATGAACGTGACCGTTGAAGCCGTCGGCGAAGGCGACGCCGCCAGCAAGGTCATCACCGACGTGACCGCCGCGGCCGACCTGTTCGGATTCGCGCAGGACCAGCTGGCCCGCCTGGTGACGGCCGGCGCCCTGGAGGAAGTGGAACCCGGCAACGCGGAAATCGTGAAGGCCGAGAATGACGCCGGCTCGGTCGGCGCCGTGACCCTGGGCGAAAAGATGTATGCCTATCCGCTGACCAGCGACAACGGCTACTTCCTGTACTACGACAAGAGCGTTGTCACCGATCCCAGCGACCTGGACGCGATCCTGGCCGACTGCGAGAAGGCCGGCAAGAGCTTCTACTTCGAAATGAACAGCGGCTGGTATCAGACGGCGTTCTTCTTCGGCGCCGGCTGCCAGCTGACCTTCGAAACGGATAACGACGGCAACCTGGTGAAGATGAACAGCACCTACGCCAGCGAGGAAGGCGTAAAGGCCCTGAAGGCCATGATCAAGCTGAGCAAGAGCCCCGCCTTCATGAACGGCTCCTCCTTCTCCACCGCCACCAACCCCGGCGCCATCGTGGACGGCACCTGGGATTCCACGGCCGCGAAGGAAGCCTTCGGCGACAACTACGCCGCGGCGAAGCTGCCCACCGTTGACGGATGGCAGCTGGGCGGATTCGGCGGATTCAAGATGCTGGGCGTGAAGCCGCAGGAAGACGAAGCGAAGCTGGGCGCCTGCGACGCGCTGGCCGCCTACCTGAGCAGCGAAGAAGTGCAGCTGGCCCGGTACAACGCCCTGGGCTGGGGTCCCTCCAACATGAAGGCGCAGAAGAGCGACGCCGTGCAGGCGGACGTGGCGCTGGCCGCCCTGGCGGATCAGCTGCAGTACACCATCCCGCAGGGACAGTATCCCGGCGAATACTGGAGCCTGGCCACCGGTCTGGGCGATGACATCATCGCGAAAAAGTACGATAACCTGGACGACGCCGGCCTGATGGACGTTCTGAAGACCTTTGAGACGACCTGCGAGGGCTATCTGACCAAATAACATCCTGCATCACAGGCTGGGGAACGCATGCCCCCAGCCTGTTTTTTCAGAAAAAAGGGGGGATCCCGGTGACGGATCTGGAGTATTTTAAACTCAGCAAACCGGAGAAGATGCTTCGAAGCGTGGGCGGATTCTTCGCCCGGCTGCCAGGGACGATCTGGAACGGCATCAAAAAGCTGGGGCTTTTCATCGTATCGCTCGTCCGGGGCATCGGAACAAATCTGGCGGATCTGGTGGCCACCTTCAAAGACGGAGACTGGAAAACCCGGCTGAGCTATCTGATCATGGGATTTGGATCCTGCGCGCGGGGGCAATGGGGGAGAGGCATCCTCTTCTTCCTGTTCCAGACCGTGTTCAACCTGTACATGTTTTTCCCCAACGCGCAGTTTTCCGGATGCTATTACCTGGGTAAGCTGAGCACGCTGGGAACGATCGAAACCTATAAGGAAGGACGGAGAACCGTATACGGGGACAACTCGTTCTTCATCCTGCTCTACGGCGTGCTGACGCTGTTCTTCATCGTCGCCTTCATCTACACCTGGCGGATGAACGTGAAGCAGAACAGGATCAGCGAACAGCTGCTGAAAAGCGGGCATAAGCTAAAGACCACGAAGGACGACGTGGCTTCCCTGATGGACGAGCAGTTCCACAAGACCATGCTGGCGCTGCCCACCCTGGGCGTGACGATCTTTACCATCCTGCCAATCCTGTTCATGATCCTGGTGGCGTTCACCAACTTCGACGCGACCCATCAGCCGCCGAGCAAGCTGTTTACCTGGGTAGGCTGGGACAACTTCAAACAGCTGCTGAGCACAGACACGACCAGCTACGGCGACACCTTCCGCCACGTGCTGCTGTGGACGCTGATCTGGGCCTTCTTCGCCACCTTCCTGAACTACTTCCTGGGGATGCTGGTCGCCATCATGATCAACAAAAAGGGGATCAAGCTGAAAAAGATGTGGCGGACGATCCTGGTCATGACCATCGCCATCCCGCAGTTCGTCTCCCTGCTGTACGTGAGCAAGATGTTCGCGGCGGACGGCCTGATCAACACCTATCTGATGAAGTGGGGATGGATTTCCAGCCCGCTGCCCTTCTGGACCGATCCCACCTGGGCCCGGGTCACGATTATCGTCATCAACGTCTGGATCGGCATTCCGTACCTGATGCTGATCGCGACCGGCATCCTGATGAATATCCCGGCGGACCTGTACGAAAGCGCCCGGATCGACGGGGCCAACGCTTTCCAGATGTACAAAAAGATCACGCTGCCGTACATGCTGTTTGTGACGGGACCGTATCTGCTGACCTCCTTTACCGGAAACATCAACAACTTCAACGTCATCTTCCTGCTGAGCCAGGGCAAGCCCCTTTCGCTGCAGCTGAGCGGCAACGCCGGATATACGGACCTGCTGATCACCTGGCTGTATAAGATGACGGTGAACGACACCAACTATAAGCTGGCGGCTGTCATGGGAATCCTGGTGTTTGTTGTCACGGCGGTGATCAACCTGATCGTGTATAACATGATTCCCTCCGTCAAGAATGAGGAGGATTTCCAGTGATGAGCGAGAAGAAACAGATTCCCGAAGTGGATATTGTGGTGGACCACGAGGCGGGCGTCATCCGGGAAGTGAAGCCGGAACACCTGCGCAGCAAGTCCGGCCACGAGAGGCGGATCAATACCTCCATCTATGCCGTGCTGATTCTGATCAGCGTCATCTGGCTGGCCCCCTTCGTATTCCTGGTGTTCCAGAGCTTCCGCTCCTACGCGACGGAAAGCGGGGCCATGGTGGCGTATCTGCTGCCCAAGCAATGGTCCCTGGACAACTATATCTGGCTGCTGACAGACCCCTCCAGCAAATTCCTCCGCTGGTACGGGAACACGCTGATCGTCGCCATCTTCTGCGCGGTGCTGCAGACCTTCATGGTGCTCAGCGTCAGCTACACCCTGAGCCGGCTGCGCTTCCGCGGCCGGAAGCTGATCATGAACGTCGTGCTGGTGCTGGGCATGTTCCCGGGCTTCCTCACCATGATTACCCTGTACTTCCTGCTGAAACAGCTGGGCCTGACGCAGGCCGGCGCGGTGCCCGGCATGATCCTGATCTATGTGGCCTCCTCCGGCATGGGCTACTACATCAGCAAGGGCTTCTTTGACACGATCCCGAAATCGCTGGACGAAAGCGCCCGGATCGACGGCGCGACGAGGGCCCAGGTGTTCCGGATGATCATCATGCCGCTGGCCAAGCCGATCGTCATTTACACCGTGCTGATGGCCTTCATGGCCCCCTGGGGCGACTACGTGTTCGCGTCGTACATCGCCTTCGGCAGCGAACCGAATTACAACGTCGCCGTCGGACTGTACCAGTGGGTCAACGTGGCGGACTATCAGGGCTTCTTTACCCGCTTCTGCGCGGGCGGCGTGCTGGTGGCCGTGCCCATCACGGCCCTGTTCCTGGCGCTGCAGAAGTACTATGTGGAGGGTGTTACCGGCGGTGCGGTCAAAGGCTGATCAGCCCCGCAGAGAGATGGAAAGGAGTTTCAGTTATGGCAAGTGTCACTTTGGAACATGTGAAGAAGGTATACGACAAAAATGTCGTTGCCGTGCATGATTTCAATCTTCAGATCAAGGATAAGGAATTTGTCGTATTTGTCGGCCCGTCGGGCTGCGGAAAATCCACGACCCTGCGGATGATCGCCGGTCTGGAGGATATTTCCGGCGGCACCCTGAAGATCGGGGACCGGGTGGTCAACGACGTGGAGCCCAAGGACCGGGATATCGCCATGGTTTTCCAGAACTACGCGCTGTACCCGCATATCAGCGTCTATGAAAACATGGCGTTCAGCCTGCGGCTGCGGAAGATGGACAAGGAGGAAATCCACCGGCGGGTCTGCCAAGCCGCGGAGATTCTGGGCATCACGGAATACCTGGGCCGGAAGCCGAAGGCCCTGTCCGGCGGGCAGCGTCAGCGGGTGGCCATCGGCCGCGCCATCGTGCGGGATCCCGCGGTGTTCCTGATGGACGAGCCGCTGAGCAACCTGGACGCGAAGCTGCGCAACCAGATGCGCGCGGAGATCATCCTGCTGCGCAAGCGGGTGGATACCACCTTCATCTACGTGACCCATGACCAGACGGAAGCCATGACCCTGGGCGACCGGATCGTGGTCATGAAGGACGGATACATCCAGCAGGTCGGAACACCTCAGGAGGTGTTTGACACCCCGGTGAACCTGTTCGTGGCCGGATTTATCGGCAGCCCGCAGATGAACTTCCTGAAAGCGAAGCTGGTCCAGAGCGGAAACGGATACAGCGTGGAGCTGCTGGGGGTAAAAATCCCCCTGAATCCGGACCAGAACCAGGCGCTGTCAGCCAAGGGGGTGAAGACCCAGGAGATCATCCTGGGCGTCCGGCCGGAGCACACCACGGTGCTGTTCGACAGCAGGGAAAACGCGATCGAGTGCACCATCAACGTCAATGAGATGATGGGCAGCGAGCTGCACCTGCACCTGTCCAGCCAGAATAAGGACAAGATCATTGTGCGGCTGCCCACGGTGGACCTGACGAAGGAACAGCGGAATCAGCTGTCCTACGGGAACAAGATGTATATCACGTTCCCGGCGAAGGTGATGCATCTGTTCGATCCCGAAAGCGAGAAAAACCTGATTTACGGATGAGGGATACCCTCCGGGGCATCCATCATTCCCGAGGAGGAAGACCGGGCTGCTCCCTGAAAAGGAAGCAGCCTGTTTCAATCCCCCATGACCGATACAAGGAAGGAAGACGGAAGATGGGAAAAAGAATCCTGACTGCTTTGATTTCGGCGCTGGTGCTGATGCTCTGCATGGAAGTTCCGGGCTGCGCTGAAGCGCCGGAGGTTTCCCGCATGGCCCCCGAAGCATGGGCGGATCAAAACCGGGTTTTCTACGAGATCTTCGTGGGGTCCTTTTCCGATTCGGACGGGGACGGCGTCGGCGATCTGCGGGGAATCCTCCGGCGATTGGATTACCTGAATGACGGGCGCCTGCCGGACGGGGACAGCCTGGGCATCGGGGGCATCTGGCTGACGCCCGTCTTTTCCTCCCCCTCCTATCATAAATATGACGTAACGGACTACGAAACGGTGGATCCCGCCTTCGGGACGCAGGAGGATCTACGGGAGCTGATAAACGCGTGCCATGCGCGGGATGTGAAGCTGATCCTGGACCTGCCGCTGAACCATACGGGGCGGGAGCATGCGTGGTTCCAAAGCTTTCTGGAGGCCCACCGGCAGGAGGACGCGGGGAGCCGCTGGTATGACTTTTACAGCTGGATCAAGCCGGGGGACGCGGTCCCCTCCGGCCGCCGGTTTATTCCGATCGGGAATATCCTGGTGGAGGCGAATTTTTCCGACGACATGCCGGAGCTGAACTTTGACCATCCCGCCGTCCGGGAGGAAGTGCTCCGGATCGGTAAGCTCTACCTGGAAATGGGCGTGGACGGCTTCCGCTTTGACGCCGCCAAATATCTGTATCTGGGCGAGCCGGAGAAGAATATCGCCTTCTGGCAGGAATACATGGACGGACTGCGGGAAATCCGCCCGGATGTCTGGGCGGTCGCGGAGGTCTGGGACAGCGATTCCGCGGTGCTTCCCTATGTGTCGGGCGTAAACTGCTTCCGCTTCACCACCAGCCAGGCGGAAGGCCTGCTTGCGAAAACCGCGAAAGGCGGGAACGTGAACCGCCTGACCCAAAACACGGAGGAATACTGGCGCGCGCTGCGGGAAATCAATCCGGACGCGGTCCATATTCCGTTTCTGTCCAACCACGATATGGACCGGGCGGCCGGATACCTGCCCAATAAGGGCGGGAAGATGGCCATGGCCGCGAACCTGTACCTGCTGACGCCGGGATCGCCTTTCCTCTACTACGGAGAGGAGATCGGCCTGCGGGGATCCCGGGGCGGCGCCGAAACGGACGCCAACCGAAGGCTGCACATGCCCTGGGGAGACGGCGATCCGGTGTCGGACCCGGAGGGAAGCGATTATGCCAGCCAGACCGGCGAAACGGTTCAGAGTCAGCTGGAAAAGCCGGACAGCCTTCTCCGGCACTATCAGCGGGTGCTCCGGGTCCGGAAGGAAAATCCGGAAATCGCCGCGGGAACGTATACGGCCCTGTCCTTTGAGGACACCAAAATGGGCGGTTTCCTGTGCACCTGGCAGGGAAAGACGGTGGGCGTATTCCATAATCCGACCGGAAGCCCGCTGACCGTGGACCTGAGCAGCGCCACGGATATCCGGCTGAGTACCGTGGCCGCTGTCCTGGGGGCGGCGGACGAAGGATTCGCGGAATTATCCGGAACCGAGCTGACCCTCGGCGCCATGACCAGCGCGGTGCTGCGGGCGGAGTAAACACTTTTACGCGGTGGACAAATCCCGCGGCATCTGATAGAATGAAATCAAATCTGCGGATCACCGCAAAAAGAAAAGGAGATGAACCGGATCATGAAGAAAATGCTTTCTCTTCTGACAGCCCTGATGATGCTTTGCGCCATGCTGCCAGCGATGGCGGAAGGAACGGATGTGACCGGCCTCTGGTACCTCAGCGCCCTGAAAATGGGAGAGACAGAAATGAACCCCGCGACCATGGGCCTGGACCTGACCTTTGATCTGAAGGAAGACGGGACCGCACTTGCCTCCATGGGCGGCGCGGAAAGCACAGAGGAGCAAACGGCCTCCTGGGCGCTCAAAGAAGACGGTACCCTGGTGATTTCCCAGGATGGTACGGACACGGTCTTCACCGTGGGCGACGGCCGGCTGGAAGGCGACATCGGCGGGGGTACGATCGGCGTTTTCACCCGGGAACCTGCCGCGGCCGCGGTAAAGCCCGCCCCCGTGGCGGCTGAATCCGAGGATGCCTTCCTGGGATCCTGGAAGCTGACCCAGGTGGACATGGAC
>CADBTC010000009.1 GCA_902797445.1 uncultured Eubacteriales bacterium
AAGGCATCAGAGAACCGAGAGTGTGCCCGCTGTGCGGCCAGACCTACACCGAGCCGCCGGCGCTTTCGCGGACGGACAACGAGACGCTCATCTGTCCGGACTGCGGTACGCGGCAGGCGCTTGAGAGCATCGGCATTGGCGCAGAAGAGCAGGAAAAAATCCTCTCCATCATCCACAAGAACCGCCCGTAAATACACCAATTTTCGAGGCAAATCTTTGTGTGCATTATGGGCAGAAAACTGCTCATAATTAACTTGCTATTTCTCTCGTTTAGAGCGAATATGTCCACACCGAAAGGGAAAAACACACTGACGGAGGGCAAAAACATGAAGATCAACGACGCGATGAGAACCTACCGGTTGCCGAACCCCAGCACCCCCGAGGACCTCGGCTGCAACTGGAGCAAGGTCCTGACCTTCGGCGACAAGGTCATCCTCGCCGGCTACTACTACAACGGCAGGAACAAGCCCTGCTACTACGGCGCGACCTACGAATTCCTGGGCGACGACCATTCCTGCGAAGGCACCATCGGGCTGCGGGCGGCCAGCGAGGTCGAGTTCGAAGACGACGGCCACGCGATCGCCTGGGCGATGCAGCAGTGAAGAAGCCGGGGCCATGATGAACGAGAGCAAGGAGGCACCAGGATGAACGTTGTCGAGAAGATGGAGCGGGAATCCGGATTAAGGAAGCGCATCGCTGACTGGATGGAGGCGCATGGCGAGGTGCTTTACGACCGGCACCAGAGCAATGCCTACACGGGAGTGCACATCCGAGAAATCAAATGGCACGGGCGCACCTACCGCATCGTGGACATCGACGGAATGACCTGCCAGATCGAGCGGCTGTAAAGAAAACTGCCGCCGCACCACGGAGCCTGCGGGCTCTGTTGGTCGTGGTAATGTACACAAAAACTGGTAAAAAATGTTGTGTACAGTATGTCCCGAAATCTGTCATACATAACTTGCTATATCCTCCGTTTAGAGCGAATATGTACCCACCGAAAGGGAAAACAAGAAAAGCGGAGGGCAAGAAAATGACGAACGCATACGAGCTGAGGAACCACTTCTTCCTGGAAGACTACAACACGGCGATTACCCGCGAGGATTTCGATACCTTCTTCACCAGGACGAAGGAAAAGGTCACCTTCACCTTCAACGGCTGGGACGGCAAGAGCTACGACGGCGAGAGCCGCAGGGCGACGGTATACCGCACGAGCATCAAAGGATTCGAGGATGTCCGGCTGGTCAAGGTCGGCAAGGGCCTGCACTACATCGACGAGGACAACCTGGTGGTGGAGAAGGCTACGGGCGAGGCCCACCCTGAAGCTGAGTGGCTGGTAGATGTGGAGAGGGCCTGAGCAGATCGCGAAATATGAATAACACCGAGGCAGCCCAACTGGGCTGTATCTCGTTCCAATGATCCGCAAGGGTCTGTTTTTTTGCCCTGAAGGGGGGTGAGATTACGCGAAAGCTGAAGAAGTACAAGCCGACGGTATTTATGGTCAGGGACTCGTACTATGACAAAGATGCAGCTGATTTCGCAGTCGCCTTCATCGAGAACCTTTGCCATACCAAGGGCACGTGGGCGGGAAAACCCTTCGAGCTGATCGACTGGCAGGAGCAGATCATCCGGGACCTGTTCGGCATATTGAAGCCCAATGGCTACCGGCAGTTCAATACTGCCTATGTGGAGATCCCCAAAAAGATGGGCAAGTCTGAGTTGGCTGCCGCCGTAGCACTGCTGCTCTGCTGTGGAGACGGTGAAGAACGCGCTGAGGTGTACGGCTGTGCTGCGGATCGCCAACAGGCCGCAATCGTGTTCGACGTGGCTGCCGACATGGTGCGGATGTGCCCGGCCCTTTCCCGCAGGGTGAAGATCCTGACCTCCCAAAAGAGGATTATTTATGTTCCGACCAACAGCTTCTACCAGGTGCTCTCGGCGGAGGCATACTCGAAGCACGGCTTCAATATCCACGGCGTCGTGTTTGACGAGCTGCACACACAGCCCAACCGTAAGCTCTTTGATGTCATGACCAAGGGCTCCGGCGATGCACGAATGCAGCCGCTGTACTTCCTGATCACTACCGCCGGTACCGATACCCACTCCATTTGCTATGAGACACACCAGAAGGCAAAGGACATCCTGGAAGGCCGGAAGATCGACCCAACCTTCTATCCAGTGATCTACGGTGCGGATGAATCCGAGGACTGGACGGATCCGAAGGTCTGGAAGAAGGCCAACCCGTCGCTGGGCATCACGGTCGGGATTGACAAGGTGAAAGCAGCCTGCGAATCGGCCAGGCAGAATCCCGGCGAGGAGAATGCGTTTCGCCAGTTGAGGTTGAACCAGTGGGTCAAGCAGGCGGTGCGCTGGATGCCCATGGAGAAATGGGACGCATGCGCCTTCCCGGTGAACGAGGACGCTCTGGAAGGACGAGTCTGCTATGGCGGACTTGACCTATCGTCTACCACTGACATCACGGCCTTTGTGCTTGTATTCCCGCCCGTGGATGAGGATGACAGATACGCCATTCTTCCGTACTTCTGGGTACCGGAGGACACGCTGGCCCTGCGTGTCCGGCGCGACCATGTTCCGTATGAGGTTTGGGAACGACAGGGATACCTGATGACCACCGAGGGGAATGTGGTTCATTACGGGTTCATCGAAGAGTTCATCAAGCGGCTAGGAGAAAGATTCAATATCCGGGAGATCGCCTTCGACCGCTGGGGCGCGATCCAGATGGTTCAGAACCTGGAGGGCATGGGCTTCACCGTCGTGCCCTTCGGCCAGGGCTTTAAGGACATGTCTCCGCCGACGAAGGAGCTCATGAAGCTGGTGCTGGAGAAACGGATCGCCCACGGCGGGCATCCGGTTCTCCGCTGGATGATGGACAACATCTATATCCGGACAGACCCGGCCGGGAACATCAAGGCGGACAAGGAAAAGAGCACAGAGAAAATTGACGGTGCAGTGGCGACCATCATGGCACTGGACAGAGCCATGCGTCATAAGGAACAGGGCAGCGTGTATGACGATCCGGAGCATGGACTC
>CADBTC010000010.1 GCA_902797445.1 uncultured Eubacteriales bacterium
GCCGCGCTGATGCTGGTTTACATCGCGATCCGGTTTGACCTCAACAGCGGCCTGTCCGCGGTGTTCGGCCTGCTGCACGACGTGCTGATCATGCTCAGCTTCATGGTCATCTTCCGCAGCTTCATCCAGATGAACTCCTCGTTCATCGCCGCGGCCCTGACCATCGTCGGGTATTCCATCAATAACACCATCGTGATCTTCGACCGGATCCGGGAGAACGCCAAGAAGTATCCCACCACGCCCCGGGAGGAAGTCACCAATATCTCTATCCGGGAGAGCCTGGGCCGGACCATCAACACCACGCTGACCACGCTGATCACCATCGTGGCCCTGTGCGTGCTGGGTGTCGCCAGCATCCGGGAGTTCGCCCTGCCGATTATTGTGGGCATTCTCAGCGGCGTTTACAGCGCCAACATGATCAACGGCTATGTGTGGGCCTTCCTCGAGGAGCGCCGCCTGGCCGCGAAGGCCAAGGCCTGATCGGAATCACAGGAAACGGGAACGGGGGGCCGGATCGGCTCCCCGTTCGGCGTATACGGAGCCTGAGTCGTCCACCGTTCCTGCGGGCGTCCGCAAAAGGCGGGAGAGACCCAAAGGGGCACGCTGCGGAGCGGCAGGCTCATCAGAGAAAACGGAGGAAAGCGGATGCAGGCATTCAGAAAGCGCTTTACGGGCCGGGGGACGCCGATTCCGGGCATCCCGGAATGGGAGAGCGAGCTGCTGCTGGCCCGGGGCATCGATACGGCGGAGAAGGCCCAGCGCTTTCTGCATCCCTCAGACGCGGATCTGCACGATCCGCTGGCCATGCAGGATATGGAGAAGGCCGTGCATCTGATCCGGGCGGCAATTCAGCGGGGGGAGCACATCACGGTTTACGGGGACTACGACGTGGACGGGGTCAGCGCGGTGACCGTATTGCTGGAAACCCTTCTGGAGGAGGGGGCGGACGCGGACTTCCGGATCCCGGAGCGGCACAGCGAGGGCTACGGGCTCAACGAACGCGCCGTGCGGGAGATCGCGGAGAAAAGCTCCCTGCTGATCACCGTGGACTGCGGGATTTCCAACGTGAAGGAGGTCCGGATCGCCAAGGAACTGGGGATGACCGTCATCGTGACGGATCACCACGCCCTGCCGGATACGCTGCCCGAGGCGGACGCGGTGCTCAATCCCCTGCTGGGAACCTATCCCTTCCGCCGGCTGTGCGGCGCCGGGGTGGCACTGAAAATCTGCCAGGCGATGCAGGGCATGGCCGGGGTGGAGAAGCGCATCGAGGTGGCGGCTCTGGCCACGGTATGCGACGTTGTGCAGCTGTCCGATGAAAACCGGTACATCGTCTGGGAGGGGCTGCGCCGCATGGGCGGAACCAGGCGGTCCGGCCTGCGGGCTCTGATGGAAAAAGCGGGGGTAAACGCCCCGGTGCGGGCGGAGGATCTGGCCTTCCGGCTGGGGCCGCGAATCAATGCGGCGGGAAGGCTGGAGGGCGCCGCCCAGGGGGTCCGGCTGCTGATGACCCGCGACCCTGCCGAGGCGGAAGCCATCGCCGCGCATCTGGAGGAAAACAACCGGCTTCGCCAAGACACGGAACGGCAGCTGATCCGGGAGGCGATGGCGGGTTTCGACGGCCAGGTGGACCTGAAACGGGACCGGGCTGTCATCCTGGAAGGGGAGAACTGGAACAGCGGGGTCATCGGCCTGGCGGCCGGCAAGCTGTGCGAGAAATTCCATCATCCGACGGTGGTGCTGAGCCGGCAGGGAGATACCGCCGTGGGCAGCTGCCGGTCCATCCCCGGGGTCAATATCTGGGAGATGCTCAGCCGGTGCGGGGACCTGCTTGTCCGCTTCGGGGGGCATGAGCAGGCCGCAGGGCTCACCATCCGGACGGAGGACATTCCCGCCTTCCGGGAGAAGCTGAACGCGGTCATCCGGGAAAGCTGCGACGACCGGTGCTTTCTGCCGGTGAAGGAATATGACGCGGAACTGCCGCTGGAGGCGGTGACGCTGCAGACGGTTGACGCCCTGGATGCGCTGGAACCCACGGGATGCGGGAATCCGCCGCCGGTCTTTCTGGTCCGGGGCGCGGAGCTGCAGGAAAGCCGGCGGGTTGGGAAGGACGGAAGCCATCTGAAGCTGGCGCTGCTGGAGGGGGGCGCCCTGCGGGGCGGCATCGCCTTCGGCCTGGGGGATCTGGCGGATCAGGATCTGCGGAGGGTGGATGTGCTGTACTGTCCCGGCCGGAATGAATACAACGGGCGGGTCAGTGCCCAGATTATGGTGCAGGCCATGGAGCCGGCGGGGCGGGACGAAACGCCCCGGGAAAAAACAAGGGAGAGAATCGCAGGAACGTCCGGAGGCAATAACGGAGAATATACCGCGGAAACCGTTGGGGACAACACAGGAAAGAAGCCCGGGGAAATGAGCGGTGAAGCCCTTTTTCTCATGGGCTTGCAGGAAATGGGCCGGCTGGCAGCGAAAAAAACAGACGTTCCAAAGGCGATGAACGGACTGCGGCCGGAACATCTTTTAAAGGAACGGCTGGAGAAGGCGGATCCCTCCCGGGAAGCGATGGGAGCGGTCTACCGGGCAGCCCGGACCTTCCGGGGGGACAGTGCTGCGGAGCTGGCGGCCTCCCTGGACGTCCCGGAGGAACAGGCGATTTTCGCACTGGAGGTCTTCCGGGAGCTGGGCTTTCTGACCTATACGCTGGAGCCCCTGCGGATTACGCTGCTGCCAAGCGGCAGGAGGGATCTGACGGAAAGCGGACTGATCCGGTATGTAACGGGGATCCGGAAGACGCGGGACGGGGACTGACGATCCCGTTTCGCACAGGGAAAAATGCCGGCGGGCCGCGGAGACTGATCCGCGGAAGAGCTCCCGGTCGGAAAGAAAGCATCAGGCGCACAGATTGCCGGAATGCAGGAAGAATATGAGGCAGAGAGGGGGAGAATCATGAGTTTCGCGAGCTATGAGGCCATGCCGCTGAGCACGATGCTGGCCCGGATCCGGAAGTATCATCCGGGGGACGGGGCAGATCTGGTGGAGAAGGCCTGGGCTTTTGCCGAAAAGGCCCATGCCGGACAGGTCCGCAAGAGCGGCGAACCGTATTTCATTCACCCCACCTTTGTGGCCAGCATCCTGACGGATCTGATGATCGATCCGCCGACCATCGCGGCCGGGCTTTTGCACGACACGGTGGAGGACTGCGAGGGCATCACCCTCGATACGCTGAAGAAGGAATTCGGGCCGGAAGTGGCAGCGCTGGTGGACGGGGTCACCAAGCTGAACAAGCTGGACTTTGCCAACCGGGAGGAGGCCCAGGCGGAGAGCATCCGGAAGATGATCCTGGCCATGAGCCGGGACATTCGGGTGGTGCTGATCAAGCTGGCTGACCGGCTGCACAATATGTATACCCTGCGGTATCAGCCCGCAAACCGGCAGAAGGCCATCGCCCGGGAGACCCTGGATATTTACGCCCCGCTGGCTCACCGGCTGGGGGTTTATGCCCTGAAACAGGATCTGGAAGACCTGAGCCTGAAATATCTGGACCCCGACGGATACAACAACATTGTGCACCTGATCGGGATGAAGCGGGCGGAACGGGAAGAGAACATCCGCCAGGTCATCGACGAGCTCAGTGCCCGGCTGGACGAGCAGAAAATCCACTTCGACATCGACGGGCGGAGCAAGCATTTCTATTCCATATACCGCAAGATGGTGCTGCAGCACAAGACCTTCGACCAGATCTATGACCTGATCGCTATCCGGGTCATCGTGGATACCATTCCGGACTGCTATACGGTGCTGGGCATCGTCCATACCCTGTGGAACCAGGTGCCGGGGCGGTTCAAGGACTATATTTCCGTACCCAAGGCGAATATGTACCAGAGCCTGCACACCACGGTCATGGGCGGGCGGAAGATGCCCTTCCCCTTCGAGGTTCAGATCCGGACCTGGGAAATGCACCGGATCGCGGAGTACGGCATCGCGGCCCACTGGCGCTACAAGGAAGGAAACGCCAAGGGGGACGAGCTGGACGCCAAGCTGACTTGGCTTCGCCAGATTCTGGACTGGCAGAGCGACACCCGGGACAGCCAGGAATTCATCGATACCCTGAAGACCGACCTGTTCGACGACGAGGTGTTCCTCTTCACCCCGAAGGGGGACGTCATTTCCATGCCCAAGGGCTCCACGCCCCTGGACTTTGCCTACCGGATTCACTCCGCGGTGGGGAACAAATGCACCGGCGCCAAGGTGAACGGCAAACTGGTGCCGCTGGAGACGGAGCTGGCCACCGGGGACCGGGTGGAGATTATCACCTCCGGGAGCAGCAAGGGCCCCAGCTCCGACTGGATCCGGATCTGCAAGACGCCCCAGGCCAAGGCCAAAATCCGCCAGTACCTGAAAAAAGAACTGCGGCAGGAGAATCTGGCCCTGGGCCGGGAGATGATCGAGCACGAGTGCGCCCGGCGGGGCGTGCGGCTGGGGGATCTGGCAAAGCGCGAGAACTACGAGGGGATGCTGCGGAAATACGGCTTCAACGAGTGGGACGACATCTGCTGCGCCGTGGGATACGGGGGCATGGCCGCCCAGTACGTGGTCAGCCGGCTGATCGAGGAGCAGAAGAGCCGGGAGGAGCCGCAGGCGCCGGTGATCCCGGAAATTCTGGAGGAGAAAGCCAGCGAGCAGCAGCTGAGCCAGCGCCGGGCCAATCACGGCATCGTCATGATCGGCAACGAGGATCTGGACATCCCGATCCGCTTCGCCCGGTGCTGCAGCCCGGTGCCGGGAGATGACATCATCGGATACATTACCCGGGGCCGCGGCGTCACCATCCACAAGGCGGAATGCCCCAACGCGGCCGCGGCGGAGCCGGAGCGCCGGATCCCGGTGGAGTGGGATGCGGAAAGCGGCGGAAGCTTCTATGCCTCCATCAAGATCCTGGTCTATGACCGGGTCAACATGCTGGGGGAAATTGCCTCTATCATCGGGGAGATGAACGTATCCATCAAGGCGGCGCAGATCCAGTCCGACGACCGGACCCGGACCTCCACGCTGAAGCTGACGCTGGACGTGCAGAGCCGGGAACAGATGAACCGGGTGATCCAGGCCATCCGCAACAAGTCGGACGTGCTGGATGTATACCGGATAACGGGGTAAACGACATGAGCCAGCTGGCATCGTTTTTGGAGACCATTCAGCCGGAGCTGATGAACACAGCCCGGCTTTTCGGCTTTTCGGAGAAGGACTTTGCGGATCCGCCCCTTTTCCGCTTTACGGCGGAGGAAAACGGCGGAAAATATCAGATCACCTTTACGGACGGGGAGCGGCAGGTTTCCGGCGAGGCGGAGATCCCGACGGACGCGGATCCCCGGGTGGAGGCGCTGCACCGGAAGCGGTCGGCCAGGCGGCTTTGCAAGCAGACGCTGTACTGGCTGTGCCGGGAGCGGACCGGAATCCATCCCCCCTGGGGGAGCCTGACGGGGGTGCGGCCCACCCATCTGATGCTGGAGGCACTGGGGGAGGGGCTGAGCCCGGAGGAAGCGGTGGCGCGGCTTACGAAGCGCTTCGACGTGACGGAGGAAAAGGCCCGGCTGCTTTCCCGGATCGCCGGGGTCCAGGCGGGAATGCCCGCCCCCGGGGACGGGTGGATGGACGTCTATATCGGGATTCCCTTCTGCACCACGCGGTGCGCTTACTGCTCCTTTTCCTCCGGAGAGATCGGAAACGGGAAGCTGGTGGAGCCCTATCTGGAGGCGCTGTTCGCGGAAATGCGCGCCGGGAAGGAGATTCTGCGGGAGAGCGGGAAGAAGCTGCGGGCCCTGTATGTGGGCGGAGGAACGCCCACGGCGCTGCCGGAGAAAGGCTTCCGGCGGCTGATGGAGGAGATGCTCTCCGCGTTTCCCGGCGCTATGGAGATGACCGTGGAGGCCGGGCGGCCGGATACCATTACCCGGGACAAGCTGCGGGCCATCCGGGAGGCGGGGGTGAAGCGGATTTCCATCAATCCCCAGACCATGAACGATGAAACGCTGCGGCGCATCGGCCGGGCCCATACGGCGGAGGACGTGCGCAAAGCGTACGCAATGGCCCGGGAGGAAGCGATCCATCACATCAATATGGACGTGATCACCGGGCTGCCGGGGGAGACGGAGGCGGATTTTGCTCATACCATGGCGGAAGCGGAGCGGCTGAAGCCGGAGAGCCTGACCGTCCATACCCTGGCCATCAAGCGATCTTCCTACTGGACGGGGCAGGCGGAGCTGCTGCCATCGGGCGACACAGCGGCCCGGATGGTGCGGATGGGGGCGGAAACCGCGGAGAAGCTGGGAATGCGGCCCTATTATCTGTACCGGCAGAAGTACATGGCCGGCAATCAGGAAAACACCGGGTACGCCCTGCCGGGGCACGAATGCGTCTACAACGTGGACATCATGGAGGAAAACAGCCATATCCTGGCCTTCGGGGCCGGGGGCATCTCCAAGCGGATCTATCCGGAGGAAGGGCATATCGGCCGGGCGCCGAATGTGAGCAACATTGAGATGTACACCCAGCGGGTGGACGAGATGATCGCGCGGAAGCGGGAGCTGTTTCTGGAAGAGTGAAGGAGACCTGCTTTGCCTGCGGCCGCGCCCGCGGGCGCGCCGTTAATAAATCGCGGCCATAAAGCAGGAAAGCCGGAAACGGAACGCAGTTGAGCGGGGAGGATAAAAGCATGCGGTGCGTGGTGCAACGGGTGACCGAAGCGAAGGTGACGGTGGGGGATGAGGTCACCGGCGAAATCGAAAAGGGCATGGTGGCGCTGATCGGGGTTTCGTCGGAGGACGGGCCGGCGGATCTGAAATACATTTTCGAGAAGGTGATGCACCTTCGGATTTACGATGATGAAAACGGGGTCATGAACAAATCCATCCTGGACGTGGGAGGGGCCATCCTGGCGGTGAGCCAGTTTACCCTCTACGGGGATGCCCGGGGCGGGCGCCGGCCCAGCTATTTCCGGGCGGCGAAGCCGGA
>CADBTC010000011.1 GCA_902797445.1 uncultured Eubacteriales bacterium
CACGCCGATATCACATCAAAACAATATTCAATTCAGATACAAGAGCCGCCTTGGGGCACCTTCCTTACGGAGGGTGCCCCAATGGGGGCTTGTTTTTTTCGGAAATCTGAACGCCTTCTTGATAGCGCTTTTCCCGCCGTTTATCCCTTGACGGAGCCCAGCGCCATGCCGGTGACGAAATACTTCTGCAGGAAGGGATAGACGATCAGGATCGGCACCGCGGATACCACGGAGATGGCGGAGCGGACCGTGATGGGCGCCACCCGGGACGAACTGGCCAGCGCGTCGGCTGTGGCATTGGCGGCGTTGGAGCTGTTCTGGGTGGTGGCCAGCTTCATCCGCAGCAGATACTGCAGCGTATACAGATCCTTCTTGCTGCCGTTATAGAGATAGGTATCGAACCAGCTGTTCCAGCTGCCGACGGCGACAAAGAGGGCCACCGTGGCCATGACCGGCAGGCACAGGGGCAGGATGATCTGGAAGAAGGCCCGCAGATCTCCGGCGCCGTCGATGCGGGCGGATTCCACCAGGGCTTCCGGCAGCCCCATGATGTAGGTTCGGATCACGATCATGTTAAAGCAGGAGAACATGGTGGGAATGATATACACCCAATAGCTGCGGGAAAGCTTCAGCGTGGATGAGATCAGCAGGTAATTCGGGATCAGCCCCGCGTTCACATACATGGTCAGAACCATGACGGTGGTAATAAACTTCCGCAGCACGTACTCTTTCCGGCTCAGGGCAAAGGCCAGCATGGAGGTAAAGAACAGGTTGGTCAGGGTGGTGATCACCGTTTTGGACAGAGAAATCCAGAAAGCCTGATAAACCGCCGAATCGTTAAGCAGTTCCTTGTAGGCGTCCGTGCTGAAGACCCGGGGCCAGATGCCAATGTTTCCCTTTACGGCATCCATGCCGTCGTTGAAGGAATAAGCCACGGTATTCAGGACAGGGAACAGGGTAATGAACATCAGCAGACACAGGATGATCGTATTGACAATCGGGAACACGATATCCTGCCTTTTTTTTCTGCGCTTCGCGCCGTTTACGGTTACCGTACTCACAGGATAAGCCCCCTTTCTCAGATCAGTGTGTCTTCGTCCAGCGCCTGGGCAATCTTATTGGCGCCGAACAGCAGGATGATGCCCACTACGCTCTTGAACATGCCGGCGGCAGTACCGTAGGAATAATGCGGTTTGCTGGAGCCGAAGGAGTAGATCAGGGCGAAGACGTCGATGGTATCGGAATACTTCATCGTCAGGCCGGAGCGCAGCAGATACTGGATTTCGAAGCCCGCCTCCATCAGGTGCCCGATGTTCATGATCAGAAGGACCATGAAGGTGGATTTGATGCCGGGCAGGGTTACGTGAAGGATCTTATTGAACCGCCCGGCTCCGTCGATGGAGGCCGCCTCATACAGGCAGGGATCGATGGAAGTCATGGCGGCGATGTAGATAATGGTATTCCAGCCCACTTCCTTCCAGACGTTGATCACGCCCACCAGCCACCAGAAGTATTCTCCCTTGCCCAGGAAGAACACCGGCTCCTTCACCAGCCCCAGGGCCAGCAGCAGCTGGTTTACGGAGCCGTTGCTGGCAAAGATGTTCTGGGCCATGCTGACCACGATGACCATGCTCAGGAAGTGGGGCAGATAGGTGACCGTCTGTACGGTCCGCTTAAAAGTCCGGTTCCGCACCTCATTGAGCAGCACGGCCAGCAGCACGGCGGAAACCGTGCCGAACACCAGGTTGATGACGCTCATGGCCAGGGTGTTCCGGATCGCCAGGCGGAAATCCTCCCGACCGAAGAGCCATTGAAAGTTCTCCAGGCCCACCCAGGTGCTGCCGGCGAGACCCTTCTTTGGCTGATAATCCTGGAAGGCGGTCAGCCAGCCCCACAGAGGACCGTAGTTAAACAGGAGCACATACAGCAGCATGGGCACGGACATAATCATCAGCTGCCACTGTGCGCCGAGTGTGCGCCAGAATCCTTTCCTTTTTTTCAGTCCCGCCGGGGCGGTCGGAGATGTTTTTGCGAAGGCGGTCATGGACATGCAGCTCCTCTCGTGTGATGGAATGAGAGACGGACCAAAGGAGTAAAGCGATCTATTTCCTGAAAACCCAATGAATTCAGGGGGAGAGAACGATCTCTCCCCCTGATATTACAGCGTGGAACTCAGTTGGTGGCCGCTTCCACCAGCTTCAGCACTTCGGCCTGCATGAAGTCGGTGTAGATGGTGGCGCTGGGCGTGATTTCCGCCACGAACGCGTCCCAGTTGGCATCCAGCTCGGCGGGATCGCAGGTGATGATGGTGGGCAGCCAGCGATCCTGAATTGCGAGGAAGTCGTTATAATCGATGTCGATGGGGGCCTTGTCGATCTGCCAGGCTTCTCCGTAGGGAGCCAGCTCGATCGGCGGATTGAAGAACTCAGCGGGGGTCTTCTTGCCGCAGGCTTCCAGGAACGCCTTATCGTATTCGCTCATCTGATCGAAGTAGATCTCGGGCTGGTTGGCGGGATCCCAGGCATTGCCGTTGTCCATGGTGCCCTGCTTCTTGGGCATGGATTCCCAGATCGCGGTGGCCATGTTGGCGCGCTTCCACTGCGCATCGTTCCGGTTCATATACTGTTCGCGGGTCTTCAGCATCCGGCCGTTGGCATCCACGGTGTAATCCTCGCCCTCGATGCCCCACTGCAGGATGGTCTGCCATTCGTCGCTCAGCAGCGCTTCCATCAGCTGCACCAGGCGCTCCGGATCCTTGCAGGAGGTGGAGATACCGAAGCCGCGGTCCTTGTTCATGACGGTGCCGTTCAGATAGTGCTCTTCAATGGTCTTGCCGTCCACATATTCCGGATCGTACACCAGGGGCAGGGCCAGGTAGGTGTTCGCGTACATGTTGGAGGTTTCCAGAGACTGGGTGGCGGTGCCAAAGTCCCAGGTCTGATCGAACATGCCCAGCACAGTGCCGTTGGACAGCGCCGCGATATACTGGTCATAGTTCATGACGAAGGTGTCC
>CADBTC010000012.1 GCA_902797445.1 uncultured Eubacteriales bacterium
GGGGGCCGGTCTCCGCCTCGCCGTCGCCCACGGTGACCGCCGCGATGAGCCCGGGGTTGTCGAACACCGCGCCGAAGGCATGGGCAATGCCATAGCCAAGCTCGCCGCCCTCGTTGATGGAACCGGGGGTCTCCGGCGCGCAGTGGGAGGGAACGCCGCCGGGGAAGGAGAATTGCTTGAACAGCTTGGCCATGCCCGCCTCGTCCTCGGAGATATTCGGGTAAACCTCGGAATAGGTGCCGTCCAGGTAGTCGTTGGCGATGTAGAAATTCCCGCCGTGACCGGGGCCGGACAGCAGGATCAGGTCCAGATCATAGCGCTTGATCGCACGGTTCATGTGGACGAAGACGAAGTTCTGCCCCGGCACCGTGCCCCAGTGGCCCACGATCTTCTTCTTGATCATCGAAAGCGTGAGAGGCTTGCGGAGCAGGGGGTTTTCCAGCAGGTACAGCTGACCGGCAGACAGGTAGTTGGCCGCGCGGAACCATTTGTTCATGCGTTCCAGCAGTTCGTCGGTGATGGGCCCTTTCTCAGGGCAGAGATGCAGTTCGCTCATGGCTGTGCTCCTTTCGGTTGTTTTGTTGCGCATTCCGACAGTGGCTTTATCAATCATTTTTAATATGATTATACCCTCTTGTGTGTTTAGAAACCGATTCTTATCCGGTGGCGTATGGTAACACTTGGATCGGTGTAAACAGTACCCTGTAAAGTGGACACAGATTTTGCAACATCGCTTGTTTGTGGACAGTGAAACCACACTGTGGACACCAAAGGTGTGAAGCATCAGTTGCCGAAATACAGATCTGTCATCATTCCTTTCTTTGTCCCATTTCACTGATCACGGCGCCTCCGATGATCCGGCAAGCCCCAATCCAGCAGCCCTGTTGAATCACAATTCGCAGTACGGGATCCATTCCTTATGCATTCAGTATTGCGGCTGAAGACGCACCCGTTCCGGCTCATGCGGCAGGCTGGTGTTCTTCCTCTGTCAGGATACAAAAGATGATCTCAAACATTCTCCATCGGTTTGCCCTTTGCCAGCTCATCAACCAGCTTATCGAGCTGCCGCATCCTTTTTGTCATCGGGTCTTCTATGGTTTCGACCTTTACACCACAGATTGAGCCGGTAATCAGCTCCGCCCGCGGATTCCAGGCAGGAGCGGAAGAGAGGAATTCACCATAGGTCAGGTCAAGCTCGGCGGGCTTCTCATACCCTGTCAGCCAGGTAATGACCTCATCGACCTCCGCCTTTGTGCGGCCTTTCCGCTCTGCCTTGGCAACGAGACAGTCATAGACTTTTGAATACGGCATGTCAAACACAGATTGTCTGGGCATTCCCGATCACCTCACGCATGATTCCCCGTGTCCCGACACCAGGCGGCTATCTCCGATATGAGCGTCAGGGGAAGCTCGTCGGAATACGGGATCTGAATGGCCCCCTTACTGAATTTACAGCTTGCCTTCTGCAGCCTCTCCGCAAAAAAGGCCACCGCTTCCGGCCCCGGATAAAGACCGATGTGTTTTTTCGCTGCCGCGAAATGAATGATGTTATGGCCCTGCCAATAGGTGGGCATCGACCAGCAAATCTTTTCCGTCGCATTCGGCAGTTCATCACGAATGACTTCTCGGATGTTTTGAAGCTGATCTCGGATGCCCTCGTCCTGAGCAAGGATGTATTCATCAATCGTTTTCGGCGTGTCTCCGCAATAGTGGGATTGATCCTCTCTCCTAAAGGATCGACCGCATTTGGGGCATTTCCACATGTGGTACACCTTCACAAATCCCGATTCATCCTCCCGATCCATTTTATTCTAAACCAGAAAGCCCGAAACGGCAATGGAAAGTAGGCTACCATTATGAACAAAACCGCAACTACCAAGATGACCCAGGTGCCAATTGAGCGCCTGATCCCGTACATCAATAACGCCCGTACCCACAGCCCGGAGCAGATCAAAAAGCTCCGGGCTTCTTTACGGGAATTTGGATTCGTCAATCCCGTGCTCATTGACCGCGATTACAACGTCATCGCCGGCCATGGGCGCATTGCCGCTGCCCGCGAGGAAGGCTTCACCGAGGTGCCCTGCGTGTATGTGGATCATCTCACCGAGTCGCAGAAGAAAGCCTACATCCTTGCCGATAACCGCATGGCCATGGATGCGGGCTGGGATGAAGAACTGCTGAAGGTGGAACTGGAATCCCTGCAGGAGATGGCATATGACTTGTCGCTCACCGGCTTTGATGAAAAAGAGCTGGCATCCTATATGGGCGATGATGAGAAGGAAACACAGGATGATGACTTCGATCTGACTGCCGCGCTTGAGAAAGCTGCCTTTGTGGAGCCCGGCGACCTCTGGATGGTCGGCAGGCACCGTTTGCTCTGCGGGGACGCCACCAAGGCGGAGGACGTGCAGCGCCTTATGGGCGGCAAGCGCGCCAACCTCATCGTGACGGACCCGCCGTATGGGGTTTCCTTCAAAAGCTCTTCCGGCCTGACCATCCAGAATGACAGCATCAAGGATGAGGAATTCTACGGTTTCCTGCTGCTGGCGCTAAAGAACATGGCGGACGCCCTGGAAAAGGGAGGCGCTGCCTATGTGTTCCACGCAGATACCGAGGGGCTGAATTTCCGCCGTGCATTTGTGGACGCGGGTTTCCATCTCGCCGGGTGCTGCATCTGGGTGAAGGACAGCCTGGTGCTGGGGCGCTCGGACTACCAGTGGCAGCACGAGCCTGTGCTGTACGGCTTCCTGCAGAATGGAAAGCATCCCTGGTACTCGGATCGTAAACAGACCACCATCTGGAATTTCGCCAAGCCCAAGCGGAATGAAAACCACCCGACGAGCAAGCCGCTGGACCTGCTGGCCTATCCCATCGGGAACAGCAGCCAGGAAAACAGCATCGTTCTGGACACCTTCGGCGGCAGCGGTTCCACCATGATGGCTTGCGAGCAGACGAACAGAATTTGTTTCATGTCCGAGCTGGATCCGAAATACGCCTCCGTCATCCTTCGACGTTACGTGGAAGATTTCGGCAACGCGGATCAGGTGTTTGTAGAGCGGGATGGCAAGACGCTGGCCTACGCCGACCTGGTGAAAGAGGTGGAGACCCGTGAGTGACAACAGACAGCTGACCCTCGGCAGCCTCTTCGACGGCTCCGGGGGGTTTCCTTTGGGCGGAGTCCTCGCCGGTATCGCCCCGCTGTGGGCGTCCGAAGTGGAGCCTTTCGCCATCCGGGTCACCACCATGCGCCTGCCGGCGATGAAGCACTTCGGAGATGTGTCGAAGCTGGACGGCGCGGTTCTGCCGCCCGTGGACATCATCACCTTCGGCAGCCCGTGTCAGGACATGTCCATCGCAGGCCGGCGCGCCGGGCTGGACGGTTCCCGCTCCGGCCTTTTCTATGAGGCCATCCGTATCATCAAAGAAATGAGGTCAGCGACCGATGGAAAATACCCTCGCTACATCGTCTGGGAGAACGTCCCCGGCGCTTTCAGCAGCAACGGAGGGGCTGATTTCCACTCCGTCCTCGAAGAAATCTGCCGGGTCAAAGACGGTGCGGCTGATGTCCCTCTGCCTGACAAATGGGAATCCGCAGGACAGATCCTGGCAGAAGATTACTCAGTCGCATGGCGGGTATTTGACGCTCAGTACTGGGGAGTACCCCAGAGAAGAAAACGCATCTACCTTGTCGCTGATTTTGCTGGCCAGCGTGCCCCGGACATACTATTTAAGTCCGACGGCCTGTCTGGGTATTCTGCGGAGGGCATCGGCGCGTGGCAA
>CADBTC010000013.1 GCA_902797445.1 uncultured Eubacteriales bacterium
AACATCGCCCATCTTGGTCAGGAATTTATCCCGGTACTCCGGCACCTTCAGAAGCGTCGTGAAGATCCCGTTCTCGATCCGCTTCTGGCCCATGCCGCCGATGCGCGTGAAGCTGGCGGGGCTGTCAAACTTCGAGTTATACAGCCCGTAGTCCGCGTCGTACCAGATCCACCGCCACTTGCTGCCCGGTGTTTTCAGCCGGTAGAAGCGGGTATTGCCGATATCGCTGTTCCCCACGAACATCTCCAGCGCCATGTATTCAAACAGGTTGTCCACGTCCACGTTGTCCAGAATATACTGCAGGTCCTCCGGGTTGTTCGCCGGGTCGCTGGCCTTGATCTTTTTGACCATGGCCTTGAATTCCTTGTTGCTGCCGAACTTGGTCCGGCTGGAGCCCTGCAGGATGTCCATCTGATCCGCCTGGGAAAGGTCCAGCCCCTCATGCTGCGCGACGAAGAACCGGTCCACCCGCTCCCGCAGGTTCATGTGCCCCCAGTACACGCCGTTGAGGTATACCGCGCAGGGCCGGTACGCCTGATGAATCACCGTAGCGCCGTAGGCATCCAGCAGCCGGCTTTCAAAGGCGTCCGTAATCCGGCTCCACATGCATTCGTTGCCCGTGTTCCGCAGGACGAAGCTCTTGTATTCCGTATAGGGCCGGTCCTCAAACAGCTTCGCCTTGAAGGTCTTCTCCCCGTACAGGCTCTTGGCCCGGAATTTCATGCTCTTCTGCGGCATATCCAGGCTGAAGTCGCCCAGGGTCCGGACCTCCGCCCCCTGGCTGATGAGCTTCGTGCCGTCGGTGGTATAGATCTCCACGTGGCAGGGATACTTTCTGCCCTCGTCCTTCATCTTCCGGTAGGTGGAGTTGGCGAAGGGCAGCTTGCCCGGCTCCGTCTTGACGATGGGCCCGTCCGCGAGCATCCCCGTGTTGTAATCCCAGAGATTGACGGGATCCGTCACCACCGACACCACCGTCAGCGTATGATAGGTGTTGATCAGGTAGGTCCCGGTGAGGATCTCGCTGGCCTTCAGATTCGGATCCGCCGCGAAGGCCCTAGCCCGCAGCACCGTCGTAAAGTTCAGCTCCAGCCGCTCTCCGTTATAGGCTGTGGACTGCTCCGTGGGATCCGATCCGTCCGTCGTATAGTATACCTGCGTCCCCTCGGGAATGGTAAACTGGGTATAGACCGTGGAATAATACAGCCCCGGCTCCGTCGTAAAAGAGGGAGCCTTGGCGTATCCGTTGAAGCCCTGGCCGTTCTGGCGAAAGGGCGTCGGCGTATCATAATAAAAAAAGCCCGACATTCCCAGGGTCCGGCCGTAGGAAATATCGGTCCGCTGCTCCGGCAGGATCACCTTATCCAGGATCCGCCCCGTGGGATCGGCCAGCACCAGCGTTTCACAGGCGGTCCGGTTGACTTTAAAGCTGGCGTGCAGCGTTCCCGTATCCGTGGAGCCCCGGGTTCCGTCGCAGAGGATCACCTTGTATTCCCCGGCCCCGATCAGCGTCCCCTGGGGAAACTGCCATTTCCGCCCCCGCGTCAGCCGATCGCTCAGCCCGTATCCCGAAAGGTCGACCGTCTCGGTGCCGGTATTGTAAATCTCGATCCAGTCCGTATTCTGGGCACTGGGATAGGTGACGACGGAGTCGTTGCTGGCCATCACCTCGCTGATGATCACGCCGGAGCGGTTCATCGCCCGCAGGTTGATGTCCATCTGGTAAAAGCCCTGCTGATTGTTGGGCAGCCCAGGGGTCGCCGTCTGGAAGACCTGAAGCCCGCCGGCGTCGTTCCGGCCAAAGCTGCAGTCCTCCGCCAGGTTGTCGATCATCACCCGGTCCACCACGTGTCCCTGGCTGTCCGCCAGGATGATGGTTTCCTTTTCCGCGCTGATGCGGAAATTGCTGTGAGGCACGCCGCTGGAGGCTTCCACCCGGTCCTTCCCGCTGCAGAAGACCACATAGTATCCATGGGCGGGGATACTGGCGCCCTTGGGGAACCGCCATTTCAGCGGCCGCCCCTCGTTATCGCTCAGGGCATAATTGTCCAGGCTCACCGTATTGCCCGTGGTATTGTAGATTTCCACCCAGTCCTGCAGCTCATCATCCTCATCCCGCAGGCCCGTCATGGGATCCGCCATCACCTCGTTGATGACCAGCGCCCCGTCGGAGACCATAATGCTCTCCCGGTACAGCCGGTGCCCTTCCGGTGTGTTCGGATAGCCGGGGCTGAAATAGTCCACGCTCTGGAACGCGTCGTCCACCAGGGCCCAGCTCTCGTTGGAACCCATGATGGGATATCTGCAGCTGTCGATCTGATAAGCGTTGGGGTCGTAAAGATAGACCGTCTCCCCCACGGAGGAAAGCTTGAATTTCGCGTGGAAGGGCTGGTCGGGGTTCGCCTGATTGGTATTGGAGCAGAAAACCACGACCCGTCCGTCAGCCGGCAGGGCAATATCCGGGAAAAGGAAACGGATGCTGTCGCTCCGGTCGCTCAGCCCGACTCCCTTCAGGGAGATCTCCCGGCTCGAGCTGTTCCAGATCTCCACCCAATCGGAGTAATTGCCGTTTTCATCCGCCACCGCGGTCCGGTTGGACGGCATGATCTCGCTGAACATCAGGCCTTCATATAGCCCGGTCAGCCGTTCCCCTTCCGCTACATTCCCATCCTCGGAGCCTACGGTATAGGTTGCCCGCTGCTGGGGCTCCTTGGGCGAAACGATCACCAGCAGCGCCGCCAGGGCGCAGAAGCCCGCCAGCAGCAGGAAATTCAGCCGCTGTCTTCTCCGCCGCGCCTTCGTTGCCCGGGAAGCGGACCGGCGCCCGTGAATCCCGGCGCCCTGTTCGGCATCTCTTCCGGTGCTTCTTCCGGTATTTCTTCCGGCGTTCCGGCCTCTGGTTTCTTCAGTTTCCAGTGCCACTTCCGCTTCCCTCCTTTCGCCGTGGAATCGACGCCTATCATACCACATTTACCCGCCTGATGCAAGATTTCAAAAAAGCGCCTCCGGCATTCGGAGGCGCCCGTGTTTATCCATTCCGCGGAATTCCGACCTTTCCGGAAGTTTTCCGGGGCCGGGCCCGCCTGGCGGATGCTTTTATTCCTGGATCGTGAAATTGGTCTTTCCGGCCCACAGCCGGTTGAAATAAATGTTCATTACGTACTTGCCGGGGGTGATGCTGCCGTTGAGCGTCTTCAGATTTTCAAACAGGACATTCAGATTTAAGAAATTCCAGTACCAATAGTATCTGGGCTGGCACTGCATGGTGGCATCGAACCCTTCCACGTAGACCAGATTTCCCTCCGAATCATGAATCGTGAAGTCGAAACGCTCGATCAGATACCGCTGATTCTTTCCCCGGGGCGTAAACTTGAAGTACAGCCCGTATTCCCGTCCGGATTGGTCGCTAACAATCTTGGAAGCGGACAGCCCCCGCCTCAGGTTCTGCGGCTGGGCGCCGAGATCCTGATACCGGGGCGCGCAATAGAACGTGGGCCGCTGCGGACATTTATTGCCGGTGCTCAGGCCGGAAGCTCCATTGTTCAGCTGAGTTCTCAGATCGCTGGCCGTAATGGCGGAAGCCGGCGCGGCCAGCATGCAGCTCATCATCAGCACCAGCGCAAGGGTCAGGGACAGCCATTTTCTCATGGAAAAAACCTCCTCCTCCGGATGTCGGATTGTCATTGTCTGTATTCTATCATGGATTTCTTCGCTCCGTCAATCCATGGCTTTCTCATTTTCTCCTTTTTCCCGTCCCTGCCTCCTTTCCGTCTGATTTCTCCCTTGTTTCCGAGGCCCCGCGGTGGTAAACTGATCAGGACAAAATTCTTGCCCGGGCAGAGGAAATCCGGCATTTATTGGAAAAGGAGGGCAGCGTATGATTCGGATTCGAAAGGCCTTATGGATGATGACGCTGGTATGTGTATCGCTCCTGTTCTGCTTCCAGACCCGGGCCGATGAAGCGCCCGCCGCCGATCCGGAAACCTGGCTGGATCTGGGCGATCGGGTTCTTTCCATGGAGGAGCTGACCGCGCTGCTGGACGCGTCCCCCTCCCTCCGCCGGGTCGATATGTACGCCACCGTCGTCGAAAAGCCGCAGATCGATTATCTTGCGGAGCGGTATCCGCAGATTGATTTCGGGTGGACCATCCATATTCCCGGCCGCTTTGAAGGGCATACCGTCCGCACGGATCAAACCGCCTTTTCCACTCTGCACGGCAACTGCATCACGCATACCAGCGAGGATTTCAGCGTGCTTCAGTACTGCCGGGATCTTCAGGCCCTGGATCTGGGCCACAATGTGATCGAGGATATTTCCTTTCTCTCCGGGCTGACGAAGATGAAAATCCTGATTCTGGCCTGCAATCGGATTTCCGATCTGTCCCCCCTGTCCGGCATGCGCGATCTGGAGTATGTGGAGCTTTTCTCCAATCCCATCTCCGATCTGAGTCCCCTCTATGATCTTCCCCATCTGACGGATGTAAACGTGGCTTATCTGGAATTGACTGATCCCGATGCCCTCTTTCATTTTCCCGCCGCGCAGCGTCTGTGGGTCAGCCGCTGCATGAAAGGAAAGTATAATCTGAAAAAAGCGCAGCTGCGCGCCCTGCGCGAAGCCTATCCCGATACCGTCATCTGCAGCCAGGGGGAGCCCACGGAAGGCGGATGGCGCCGTCATCCCCATTATGATGTCATGAAGGAATGTTTCCTGACCGGCGTCTATTCCCCCTTCCAGTGATGCAGGGAATCCGGAACGCACATGCCGCGTTTGGGTTGCAATCCCCTTTCCGCCTCGGTATAATGATGTGCCCGGAATGCAGAAGCGGAAAAGCGCCCAGCCCCGGAAGGCTGAGCGCGGAACAATCACAGCGCAAAACGGGGAGAGCTCCCGCCGGGAAAGGCTGGATGCAGGCATTCGCTGCGCAAAGCGGAGCAGAATACGGGCCCGCTGCGGCGGCGCGGTGATCATGTGTATGAGGGAAGAGGAAATCGATGAAGCGAATTTTTTTGTTTGTGCTGATCGGATTGTGCCTGCCGGTTTTCACCGCGCTTTCGGAAACACCCCTGACCGCGGAGAACGATCTGCCCTGGGATCTGTCCCCGGCGCCGGCGCCCGATCCCGCGGGCTTCAGCGAGACCGCGTATGCGGACGCCTCGATCCGGGTAACGCTGGAAACCGTGGAGGAGGACGGCGTCATCTGGCGGGTGGCCCATGTGGAAATCGCATCGCCCGCCCAGCTGCGGACCTATACCGCCAGCCCGGAGAAGCTGCTGTCCCAGCGGACGGCCCCCGTCTCCAAAATGGCGGCCGCGGCCGGCGCGGTGGTCGCCATCAACGGAGATTATTACATGAACAATCCCAAAGAGGCCTCCGTGGAATACCGCATGGGCCGGAAAATCCGTCATAAAGCCTATCGGGAGAAGGATGTGCTGCTGATCGACGACCAGGGAGATTTTCACCTGATTCGCCCGGAAGGCCGGATGACCAATGCCCAGCAGCTGGCCGTCCTGGAGGAAGCCTTCGGCAAATGGCATGTGATGAACGCCTTTACCTTCGGTCCCGCGCTGGTCATAGACGGGGCGGTTCAGGAGATCAATCCCCGATACAGCTATACCCCCAACCGCAAGGATCCCCGGGCGGCCATCGGGCAGACCGGGAAGCTGCGCTACGTACTGGTGCTGGCGGAAGGCCGGGGAGAATCCTCCGGGGCCACCATGGTGGAGCTGGCGGATTTCATGGCCCGTCTGGGCTGTCTGCAGGCCTATAACCTGGACGGCGGAAACTCCGCCCAGCTGGTCTTCGGCGCCCAGGCCTTTAAGGGGCAGCCCGACGCCAGCGATCGGGGCGTCAATGATATCATTTACTTTGCTTCCGCCGTTCAATGACGCTCAGCGCGTCATGAATCAGCCGCTTCACGGTCAGCGCTGAACAGGTTCCTCCGCGCTACGGATTCCAGAGGTCTCCGAACCGCGTCCTCATCTCTTCGTCCGATAATTGAAAATAGGCCTTCGTCTCCTTCAGAAGGTGCAGGCGCCGGTCCGTTTTTCCGCTGCCGATAAAACGCCGGATCTCCTCCGCGTCTTCCTTCCATTTGGCGATCTTTGTCTTTCGAAGGGCCCAGGTCGACGGCATGTCCGGCATCACCTCCGAAAGGATCCCGTCCAGCAGCCCGCTCACCCGCTCCGGCCGGAAGGTAACCCGCGTGTGGATCGCCAGCCGCTCCAGAAACATTTCTCGGAACGCCGGGTTTTTCAGCAGGGAGGTCAGCACCAGGTTATTCCGTTTCGCCGAATCGTATGCTGTATACGCGTAGGTCTTCAGCCCGATTTTTTCCCGGTTCTTCTCCCGGAAGGCCCAATCCAGATCATACATAACCAGATGCCACCGGGCATCCTTCGCGTCCCGGCACCGGGCCACCCGGAAATTGGGAAAATCCGTATCCCCGGTATACGCCCGCCAGATATAATAATCGATAAAGCTCTCCGGGTTCACCTGGGAAAGCACGTATGCATAAGGCTCGCTCTGGCTTAAGTCGTGCGTGCGGCAGTATTCCAGCAGCGCGCGCCAGTCCGCTCCGGAACCCTCCTCGACCGTATACGCCCGGTAAATAATATCCACCTGCTTCTCGCTGCCGCCCAGACGCTGGGCCACAAATTGGCGGTTGATATTGTCCCGCAGATAGTATACGCCATACGCCGTATCCCGGATAAACAGGTACACCGGCCGTGCATACTGGCAGAGGACCGCCGGCATGGTTTCCGCGCCGATCAAGGTGCCCAGGACATCGTGGGTCGGATTGAAGGAGGATCCCACCCGCAGGTTCAGGGAGTCAAAAACGGTCTGCTCTGCGTCCGGAAAAACCGCTTTTCGCAGGCTCCCACCGTACATTTCCTTGAATTTCAGCTTCCATCCCCGGTATGTCCGTCCCCGGGATGTCTGGCCGGAGATGCCCAGTCCGCACTCCCGGGTAAAGATTTCCTGCCCGTCCGGATCCAGCATCACGGCCGCCGCGGGCACCGCCAGGCTTCTGTCCTCCGTATGGTTCAGCAGCGCGTTTCCGCTGCCCCTCAGATACGTTTTCGGCAGGGAAACCGTCAGGGTAGGCAGGCTGTATGCCCCGCAGTCCGCCCGATAAGCGGCGCTGATCACCTGGGAGGGCACCGCCCCCTCCGGCATCGACACCGCCCGCAGACAGCAGGTTTCCGTAATCCGCACCGGTCCCGTATACCGCTCCCCCGCTGCGGTAGGCAGAGATCCGTCCAGCGTATAATAAATGGGATTCTCTCCCCGGATGGTCACCTCAAAGGGTTCCGTGAATCCGCAGGAGGAGACCCCGATCTCCGGCGTTTTCGCGATCCGGAGGCATCCCTCCCCGTTGGCCGCCCCTGGCGTAAAAGCGGAAAAGTACCGGTCCTCCCCGGCGTCATTCCGCCCGTAGGCGCGGTCCAGAGGAAGCGCAGGCACCTTCAGCCGGTCCGCCAGCGTTCCGTCCTTTGTATACAGATACAGGGTTTCCCCGTCCGAGGAAATCTTAAAGGGTGCCCGATTCTTTTCCCCGTTGTCGTCGCATTGAATCACATAGTATTCACCGGGGTTCAGCTTCTTATCCGGCAGCGCGAAGCGATACGGGTCCGTCCGGCTGTCCGTCAGGCAATAGTCCCCCAGATTAACTCTTTCCGGCCCCCGGTTAACGAGCTCGATCAGATCCGCCCCCCGATCCCCGGAAACATAGTAACTGGCGTAGTTTCCGGAAACCGCCTCGCTGATCATCAGCCCCGTCTCCGGCGCGTCCGCCGACACCGCGGAAAAGGAAAAAAACATACAAAAAAAAGGGAGCAGGAACAGCCACGCTTCCCGAACCTTTCCGTTCCGTCCCATGACCGTTTCCCCCTCCTGTATATGGCCGTTCATTCTTCCTTTTCCGCTTCCGTCCTGTCCGCTCCTCCCGCCTCTCCGGTCTGTCCCGGCGCCACCGTCGTGGCAAAGCAGATCATATCCGCGATGTTCCGGGCTTTTTCGTACTCCGCCGCGTTGATCTTCTCCCCGCAGAGGATGATCTGGGAGGAGTTTCCCCCGTCCAGGTTGTACGCCTGCAGGATGCCGCCCCGCTTCTCCAGCAGATCCGCGCATTCCGGCACGGTAAAGCCGGGCTCGAACTGCTCCGGCCCCTCGGTCACCAGAAACAGGTATTCCAGCGGCCCCGTCTGACAGAATACGGTCCGCTGCGCCTTGTTCATCGCGTCGCAGGACACCTTTTCCCGGTAGTTGATTTCCTGTTTCACTCCGTCGATAATCAGCCCCGGCCCGAAAGCAAAGGCCTCCCGGATCGTATGCTCCTCCAGAAAAGCGTTCAGGGCTCCGGTCATTCTGTCCTTCGGGGTTCCCCGGCCGAAGGCCAGGATATGAAGGTCGCCGTTTTCATCGATGATCAGTGTATCCCTGGTATAGGCCGGCACGTTCCGCCACTGCTTCCCATGCCGGTAGATGATGCCGGTATGATGACTGGTAAACCAGTCTCCGTTAATGGCCAGCACCGCATTATCCCGCTTCGCGATGGCCGTCGGCTGTGCCAGCACCTTGGATCCCTTTGCCCCGGCCATCGCGGTCCGGATCTGGGAGGGATCGGTGATCTCCACCGAAACCCAGAAGACCTTTGTATCTTCCACGATCTCCGTCTCGATGGCGATCATCATGGATCCGTCGTTATAATGCATTCCGTCCTTGCTCAGAGCGCTTTCCACCGGCGGATATGGCGCAGCCCCTTCCGCCGGCAGCGTCTCCGCTTCCGCAAAGCCCCCAAGTGCCAGCCATGCCGTCATCACCGCCATGAACAAACAAAACCGTCTGATTCTTCTCATCTTTCGTTCCCGTCTTTTTCCTTCCGTTTCCGCGCGCGATCTTTCCGCGCCGACACGCTGCTTCACAGCACGCTCCGCCGGGAAAAACGCACCCTGCCGTCAGCACTGTCTGGCACGCATTTCTGCGGCCAGGACATCCGGCTGCACGGCCCCAAACCGTCGGAACCGGGTTCCATCATACCCCACTTCCGCCAAAAAGGCAAGATTTTACAGTCTCTTCTCGAAGGAAAACCGGGCTTCCATGTCGAATGAATATAAGTTGGAATGATTTACAGGAGGATACAGCCGTGGCTGAAACCGATGTCCTGAATGCCGATATCCGACTCCGTCTTGACGCTCCCCGCCATGCGGAAGATCTGGCCGCCCTGGTGGAAGGCAGCCTGCCCGGAGAAGCCAATCTTCGGCTGGAGGTGACCCTGGTTCCGCCCCGGGAGAAGGATCCTTTCCTGCGCGTTGGCGTGCGGGTAGGGGATCGGAAATGGTATGTGGTTCGGGATCTGCCGGCTTTTCTGCGGGCCTGGCGGGACAGGGAGCCGCTTTCCTTTCAGAGCCGCTTTGTCTATGAGCCTTCCTGGATGCGCTTTCGGGAAGAGGATCAGGCTGTGCTTTCCCTTCTGTCCAAAATGATCTCCATCCATGAAACAGAGGGCTGGTCTCCCACCCAGGCTGACGCAAGGCTGCTGCGCCTGCCGGACGCGCTGGCCGCGGATCTGCTGTCTCTTTTGGAAGATAGTTCCTTTCGCATTCTGCTAGAGGATGGCAGTCTTCTTTCGTTCAAAGGCATTATGGAGGCGTCCCTTCCCTTGCGGGTAGACTGCCGCATGACGCCGCGCGGTCTGGAGCTGACGGCCCATCTGCCGCCGGATCTGCTTTCCCTGACCCGGAACTGCGCCTATCTTCTCTCGGGAGAAGCCCTGATCCGCCTGGCCCCGGAGCAGCGGGAGCTTGTGCGTTTCCTTCTTCCCCGGGTCTCGGAACAGCAGGTGGTCATGACCTGGCCCCTGCAGGCCACCGAACAGGTCGTGGGCGAGATTCTGCCCTGGCTGAAGCTGCGGACCGCCGTGGATATGAGCGAGGAGCTGCGCCAGATGCTGGTCCGCCTGCCCATGACCTCCCGGGTATACCTGGACCGGGACGGCGGCAGCATCGTTGCCGGGGTGGTCTTCCAATACGGAGAAACAGAGATCAATCCATTTGCGCCTGCCCGGGAAAAGATCGCCCTGGAAAAGGGGGAAAAGCTGCTCCTGCGGGACGCGGAGCGGGAGCATGCGGTGCTGGATATCCTGGCAAACGCCGGATTCCGGGTCACAAAGGAGAATATTCGCCTGTCCCATCCGGATGCGGTGTACGCGTTCCTGACGGAAGGGGTGCACCGGCTGGAGAAAGTTACCGAAATCTTCCTATCCAAGGATTTTAAGCGCATGGTGGTCCGCCATCCCGGGCTCCGGGGAGGGCTGCGCATGGAGGAAGGCAGCCTGCTGCTCAGCCTGACGCTGGACGAAACGCCCGTGGCGGAAGTGCTGGGCATTCTGGAAGCCCTGGCGCGTTCCCGCCGGTATTACCGGATGAAGGACGGATCCTTCCTGAATCTGGAAAACATGGAAGCCTGGAGTCAGCCGGCACAGTCCCTGATCGAGGCTGCCCGGCGGGACGGAAACAGGATGGACCGCAATTCGCTGGTGCTGCGGGGGTACCGAAGCGGATATCTGCTGCGCCTGCTGGAAGCCAGCGGCATCGACCTGGACGCGGACGATTCCGTACGGGCTGTGGAGGAAGAAATCTCCGGAAAGCGGGAAGCCGAACCCGCCCCGGCCGTCGGCATCCCGCTGCGGGATTATCAGCAGCGGGGGTACCAGTGGCTCTATACGCTGGACCGCCTGCATATGGGCGGCGTCCTGGCGGATGACATGGGGCTGGGAAAGACCGTGCAGATCATTGCCCTGCTGCGGGCCACCCGCTCCCCGGACCGCTGCAGTCTGGTCGTCGCGCCTACCAGCCTGACCTATAACTGGCTCAGCGAGGTCAACCGTTTTGCGCCGGATCTGAGCGCGGTGGTCATTACCGGAACCGCCCCTCAGCGGGAGCGCATGTGGAATCACATCCGGGAAGCCGGCGATGTGGACGTCGCCATTACCTCCTATCCCCTGCTTCGCCGCGATATCGACTGGATTGCCGATCTTCCCTTCCGTTTCGCCATCCTCGACGAAGCCCAGAACATCAAAAACGCCGGCAGTCAGGCAGCATCCGCCGCCCGCCGGCTTCAGGCGGATACCCGGCTGGCCCTGACCGGGACCCCCATGGAGAACGGCATCGGTGAATTATGGAGTATCTTCGATTATGTTCTGCCTGGATACCTTCCCAGCTATCCCGTCTTCATCCGCCGCTATCAGGACGGTATGAACAGCGAGGATCTGCGGATGCGGATCCAGCCCTTCCTGACCCGCCGCCTGAAGCAGGACGTGCTGTCCGAGCTGCCGGATAAGGTGGAAACCCGGCTCAGCGCCGCCATGACCCCTGAGCAGCGGAACGTGTACAAGGCCGCCATGGAACGGCTCCGTCCCAAAATCCAGTCTCTGGCGGAGCGCCAGGAGCTTGGGCGCAAACACATCGAGGTCCTTTCCGCCATCACGGAGCTCCGGCAGATCTGCTGTCATCCAGCCCTGGTGCTGGATGGATATCAGGGCGGAAGCGGGAAGCAGGAAATGCTCATGGAGCTTCTGCCATCCATGATTAAAAACGGCCGCCGGGTACTGATTTTCAGCCAGTTCACCTCTCTCTTAAAGCTGCTGGACCCCCCGCTTCGCCGGGAGGGATATGAAACCCTCTACCTGGACGGCAATACCCCTGCAGGGGAGCGTCTGGAGCTGACCGAACGTTTTAACGCTGGGGAAGGGCAGATCTTTCTCATCAGCCTGCGGGCCGGCGGATCCGGACTGAACCTGACCGGCGCCGACGTGGTGATTCATTTCGACCCCTGGTGGAATCCTGCCGCGGAAGACCAGGCCACGGACCGGGCGCACCGCATCGGCCAGACGAAAAAGGTGGACGTCATCCGCCTGGTCATGGGCGAGAGCATTGAGGAAAAGGTTGTCGAGCTGGGAGAACGAAAAAAAGCCCTCTTCGACCGGCTCATCGTCCCCGGCGAAAGCGGGCTCTCCGCCCTGACGGAGCAGGACATCCGGGATCTGTTCGACTGATCGGACTCTCCCGCCATCCCATGTCGGATACCGGAAGGCTCGCTTTTCAACGGATCGGCCGCGCCTGCCTCTTAGGCCGGTGCGGCCGGCCGCATCCCAGCGGATCGTACAATCCCTTCCCCTTTCGGGAAAGGCGCCGGCCGGCAGGCCCTCCGGGCAAAAACGTGCGCTGCAGGCACGATGACCTGCAAAAACCCCCTCTCCAATCCCGGAGAGGGGGCTTTCTTCCCCCTCCGGGAAGGAGGGGGAAGCTTTTTATGTCCTGTTTCGGAAGGAATTACGCCTTGCCGGCCAGCTTCTTGTAGCTCTCGAGCCGGACCTTGGCATCCTCTTCCTGCTGCGCGAACAGCTTCGCGGCCGCATCCGGGAACTGCTGCGCCAGAGAAGTGTACCGCACTTCGCCCTTCAGGAATTCCTGATAATCGCCGGTGGGATCCTTGCTGTCGACGGTCATCGGGTTCTCCAGGGTCGGGTTGTACCGATACAGCTGCCAGTAGCCGCAATCCACGGCCTTCTTGATTTCGGCCTGGGCCTTGCCCATGCCGCCCTTGGCCCGCAGACCATGGTTGATGCAGGGCGCGTACGCGATGATCAGGCTGGGGCCGTCATAGGCTTCGGCTTCGATCATGGCCTTCAGCACCTGAGCGGGATTGCTCATGGCGACCTGCGCCACGTACACATAGCCATAGCTCATGGCCATCATGCCCAGATCCTTCTTCTTGGTGCGC
>CADBTC010000014.1 GCA_902797445.1 uncultured Eubacteriales bacterium
CCAGGAGCTGTTTCATGGAAATGACTGCCATAGGGTTTCCCTCCTTGTTCTTTCCACCCTCTCCCCTTTTGCGATCCGCCACCGCTTCAGCGGCACAAGCCATCGCAGGGGAAAGGTGCGTAATCACTGGAATATTACCATAACTTTTCTCCAAAAGCAACTGTTTTTTTGAAACCGGTTATCGCAAAACAGGACGGCCCGTTCCGGTTCGCAGCACGCCGATGAAAGCAGCGAAATGCGAGTGACGCAAAGACCGCTGCCGGCGGTCTGCTTAAACCGCAGACAGAAACAACAGCCCGGCGCAAAGGCCGGGCCGTTCCGTATTTCGTTTTCGATGCTTATTCGGTCAGAACCGCGCCTTCCAGAATATAGTGGAAGGTGGGGCTGGAATAATGTTCGTTTTCCGGGTATCCTTTTCGCAGGTCGATGGTATCCTCCGGGTTATCCGGATTCACGCCCGTATAGTTTCCCTGGAAGACGGTTCCGGTTTTCCCCCGCAGGAACTGTTCCGCCGCCTCGTCCATGGCCTCCTGCGTGCCGGGGGCCGCGTTGCGGGTGTTCAGATCCAGCACATCCACCCAGCCCTCCGCCATCCCGGCGGACAGATCGTTTCCGTTTGCGTTTCCGGCCACCTCGCTTTCAATCTTCCTGCCCTGCAGCACCGCGCCGACCGCCCCCGTGATATACGGGGCCCAGTTGATCCGCGTGCCCGTCAGGGTGGCCGTCGGGGCCACGTCCATCATGTTCTGGTTATAGCTGATATGGTAAATCGGCCGCGTCTCGGCGATTTCCTCGCAGGCCACCGCCGTGCCCAGCGTGTCCGTATGCTGGGAGATCACCACGCAGCCCTCCTCCGCCAGGGCGTAGACCGCCTGCTTTTCCGCGGAATAGCTGCTCCAGGCCCCCGTATAGACGACCCGCATCGTCACCTCCGGTGCCACGCTCCGGGCCCCCAGCAGGAACGCCGTATAGCCGGAGATGATCTCCGCCGTCGGATAGGACGCCACGTAGCCCAGCAGGGGCCCGTCCCCCTTCACCAGCCCGGCTTCCGTCATCTCCCGGATCTTCATTCCCGCCGCGATGCCGGTGATATACCGGCCCTGATAGATTTTTCCCTTGAAGGTATGGTAGTTCTCCGGCGTATCCTGCGCCTGCTCCGTGCCGAAGGAAACCTGGCAGAACTGCACGCCGGGATATTCCGCCGCCCATTGGCGCACCTGCTCGCAGTAGCTGTTGATGAATATGATCCCGCAGCCCTTCCGGACCAGATCCCGCAGCGGCTGCTCGGTCTCGTTCTCCGGCACGTTGCTGGCCGTCAGAATCTCCACCCGGTCCCCGTATTCCTTTTCCACCTCGTCCCGGGCCAGGGAAAAGTTGTAGGTATAAGGGGTAATCTCATCGTTTTCATAGATAAAGCCGACCTTCAGCGTCCCCTGAACCACGTTCGCGTTCCGGTTGTGAATCCAGACGCCGTACAGGATCAGTACGGCGGCGCAGGTCAGCACGACGGCCGCATATACCCGCTTCATGTCGTCTTTCCCCCTCCCTGCATAACCTTTTCCTGAATCTTTTTGTCTTCCTCCACGCGCCGGGCGACCTCCTCCTGGACTTTGGGATCCCTTTCCTGGTCCCTGATTTCCGCGGCCCGCTGCGCGTACAGCTCCTCCATGTTGATCTCGCCCTTTTCGATCAGCCGCAGGAATGCGTCCAGGGCCTCCGGGTCAAACTGGGTGCCCCGGCCCCTCTGCAGCTCCTTGAGCACGTAGTCCGTGTCCATCTGGTTGCGGTATACGCGGTTGCTGGTCATGGCGTCGAAGGCGTCCGCCACCCCGATGATCCGGGCGTAGAGCGGGATCTCGCGGCCCTTCAGCCCCTCCGGATACCCCCGCCCGTCATAGCGTTCATGATGGTAGCGGGTTCCCTCCGTCACGTTTTCGACCAGGGTAAAGTCCTTCAGGATGTCCGCGCCGCGGGTCACGTGGGATTTCATCTCCGCGTATTCCTCGTCCGTCAGCCGGCCCACCTTGTTCAGCACCCGGTCCGGTACGCCGATCTTGCCG
>CADBTC010000015.1 GCA_902797445.1 uncultured Eubacteriales bacterium
AAAAGCCTGACTCGGGGCTGATCTCCAGGAAGGTATACCCCAAAATCCACAAGATTTTTTCCATTTCTCCTCCCTTCCCGGCTCTGCGCTTCCCGTCCCTTCTGTTTTGACCAGAAGCGGCGCGTTCCCGATCTGCGCATTCGCCCGCAGCGTATCCCGTCCGGATGGCCGGGTACGGCGGTCAGCTTTCTCCCCGCTTGGTCACCCCGACATAAATTCTCTCCGCCTTCGGCTGATACGTATCGATGTACAGCAGGGTCCGCTCCGTTTCGGTATTGCCCTCATATTTGACCCGGTAGCTTTCCACCACATAGCCGGGTTTGGCCTTGGCGACGCTCTTCTCCTGGTCGGTATACTTGACGTAGGTGCCTTCCTTATCCTTGACATAGGTGGGATTTTCCGGCGGATCGATCTCCTGCACCGTCTTGCAGGCGATCTCATACCGTACGTCGCCCATGTCCGCCCCGTACATCGTCACCTTCGCGATGAGCCGCTTCTTGTTGCTGGGGTCCTTCTGCACCGAAGCTACAATATAGATCGGATCCTCCGTGGTGTTCTTAAAGGATAAGTCGATCTTTCGCTTCCCATACCAGTAGACCGTGGCGTCCTTCCCGTATTCCGTATAATTCACCGAATCGGAATGCGGCTCCCGCTTCACGATCGTCAGCCCTGCGCAGACCGCCGCCTGATACAGCGTGGTACTGGACTGGCACACGCCGCCTCCGATGCCCATCTGGTGTTCCCCGTAGGCATATTCGATCGCCGGGTAGAAGCCATTGGCCTCCGTCCGCTCCCCCACCACGTTATTAAAGCTGAAGGTGCTGCCCGGGTTGACCACATAGCCGTTGACCAGCTCCAGGGAACGGCGGATGTTGTTGTTCCGGTCCTCTGTGGAGGAGGTGGAAATCGGGGTATAGACAGAGGAGCGCAGCATATAATGCCGCTGGAGCTCAGAGAGCGTCACGGTCGGCTCCACGATATCCGGCTCCAGTTCCACGGTCCCGCTGCTCATGGTGGCCACCATATGATACAGCTTTTCCCGCACCTCCGTCGTATCCAGCACCAGGCCCCTGGACTCCTGCTGGAAGCTGAAGGGATAGGGTTCGTTCGGGTCAAAGCTGATCAGCCTGGCGTTGACCGCCTGCTTGTCAATCTGCCCCTTGACCTGTGTCAGCACGTTGTCAATGACGCTGGTATCCCCGCTGGGGGTCGCGGTAAACGCCTCGTAGGGCGTTTCCTTCAGGGCCTGCATCGCCGCGTACCGGGTATCCGTATCTCCGGTATGCCCCTGCGCCCAGGCCTCGTTCATGACCTGTCCGACGTCCACGCTCATCCCCAGCATGCCCGCGTTAATCTGGGCCAGCTGGGTCCCCTGATAGGTCAGCGTCACGTGCCAGGCCGCGTTGCGCTGCTGAATCTGGCTCTGAACCGAATTCAGCCCCTGCTCCGGGGTCATGCCGCCCAGGTGAATCCCATCCACATAGACCCCTTCGGCGAATACATTGTCATAGGCGGCCACCGTATCCGTAATGGCCTTCCGCTCCTGATACGTTGTGATCCCCAGGTAGCTGCCGGTCAGCAGGACCGCGCCCAGAATGACGCAGGCAATCACCATCCCGGCCTTGCCCTTCTTCTTCGGCGGCGCGGGCGGCTGCGGCTTCCGAGGCCCTATGGCAGACATTTCCCCCGTATATCCCCGGAAAGCGCCGTGGCTGGATGTCGCGGAGGAAACGCGTTCCCGCTCGGCCTTCTGGGTCTGCCGGCGCAGCTGTTCCTGCTGGGCCTCGTACTGCTGCCGGGCATAAGCCTGCTGCGCTTCGTACTGCTGCTGGGCATAAGCCTGCTGGGCGGCATACTGCTGCCGTGCGTACTCCTCCTGCGCGGCCTGCTGCGCTGCGTACTGCCGGGCCATTTCCTGATCATACCGTGCCTGATCATAGCCCTGGCCCTGCGGCGCCTGCTGATCCGGCCGGAGAGGAGCGTTCTGCCGCATGGCCGCGGCGCTGACTCTCTCCGGCGTCTGCGCGTAGCGCTGGCTTCTCCTGACCCTTCCGTTTCCTTCCGTCATCCGGCTCCCCTCCTTTCCTGCTTTTTTTCCTTCTCGTTCCGTTTTGTCTTCCCCGCCGTTTCTTCCGCTGTGCTGATCAGCCGACCTCCTGTGAAAGCGTCCTTCGCTTCAGCCCCGCGGCCTTCCTGGGACGCTGTTCGGATTGGAAAAATGGATCAGTCGTTCAGATACTCCGTTTTGTCCTCTTCCGCCGGCGGCTGATAGTAGTCCGGGGGAACCGGATCCTCCGTTCCGTCCGGCCGCGCCGTCTCCGTGGCTGCTTCCTCTGCTTTACGCTCCGCGGCTTCTTCCGCCTTCCGATCCGCGAGAATCTGATCCAGCTGCCGGGGCT
>CADBTC010000016.1 GCA_902797445.1 uncultured Eubacteriales bacterium
CAGCCCGGTCATGCCGGCGATGATGGCGCCGTAAACCGTCATGCTGAAGCCGTCCGTCCGGACGCCGTTGACCGCCTCCTGGTGATCGAAAATATCCGCCAGCAGCGCCAGGCTCAGGTACATGGCCGGGGTGGACCCCAGCGCCTTGATGATGAAGGAAACCAGCACCACGGTGAAGTTATTCGGGGCGATAAACCCGATGGCGCCGCCGATGACGGCCACCACGGAGCCGCAGAGAATCGCCTTGGCCTTGCTGCCCAGCGCGCTGGCCAGGGGCAGGGCGATCAACATGCCGATCGCCGTGGGGATGGCGCCGACGATGGACAGAATGCCCTGCAGCTGGCCGCCGTAGGCCACGGTGTAGTTCCCCTGGGCATCGGTGAACATGGAGGTGCAGTAGTAGTTCTGGCTCACGTTCTTGATCATGCCGCCGAACTGATACAGGAAGAAGAAGACCATCATGATGATCCAGTACTTATCCTTCAGGCAGATGGACGCCTGCTTTCCAACGGAGAGTACAGACTGGCCTTCCGGCTGGCCCATGCTTTCCTCGGTGACCCGCTCCCGGGTGAAAAAGTACTCGATGATCACGCCGATCAGGGTGATGAAGATCAGGGCGAATACGAAAACCTTCCAGGCATCGTGGGAGGCCTGGGCGTCATAGATGGCAGCCCCGGCTTCATCGACGTAATAGAGGATTTTGCCCGCGTCGTCCAGCACCGGCGTGCCCTTGCCGCTCATGTCATACACGAACAGCAGGTTCAGGAAGAAGGGCAGGATCATGCTGCTCAGCCCGATGGCCGCCAGCATGGTCGCGTTGGAAATCGTCGCCAGGAGCCCCCGGTCCTTGCTGTTGCGGGTGCTCAGGCTGACCAGCGCCGCGTGGGGCGTATAATACATGGGATACGCAAAGGCGAACCAGAGGTTGTATCCGATGGCGATGCAGACCAAGGCCCCGGTGTGCCAGTCCGTCCCCACCGCGTCATAGGGTGAAAACACAAACAGGAACAGCAGCGCCAGCAGGCTCAGCGGCACGCTCAGCAGCAGCAGGGGCCTGGCCTTGCCGGCCCGGCTCTTGTTGTGATCCATCAGCTGACCCACCAGGATATTCCCCAGCACCACGAAGATCACGGAGATCACCGGCAGCGCGGTAAAGAAGCCGCTGGCCCAGCTGTTGACGTGCAGCACGTCGGACATATACTTGTTGAAATAGGTTCCCAGAATGGAATTCGCCAGAAGCGCCAGCGTCGGCCCCACCAGATAGCCCAGCGCCCCTTCGGGGAAAAGGGCTACGTTGTTCTTTCTGATCAGACTGGGGGGCAGCTTGTCGAAGAAAGCTCCAAGCCCGCCTTTGTTCCTGCTCATGCGGTCAAACCTCCTTGCCGGCGCCAAAGAACCGGTGCTCATTTATTGCTGTCGATTATACCATATCTTTTCGCAATCAGCAATAAAAGAAGGAGGCCGGCGCAAATAACCGCTGTTCGCGCCGGTCTCATCTGTCTGCCGCCATGCGGCCTGTTTTCCGTTCTGCAGGATGTTTTTTTCGTTCAATTGTTTTTTGGAGTCATCCCCGTCTGCAGCCCCTCAGAAGCGGATTTCCAGGGGCTTTTTCCCGGTCAGCTCCAGGCTCCGCGCATCCGGCTGATTGAGGCCCGCATACAGCGTGCCGTGGGGCACGGTCTGCCGGTCCCCGTTTTCATCCACCACCGTCCAGGTCAGCGGATCCAGTGAAACTTCGATGTTCTTTTCCTCTCCCGCCTCCAGCGTTACCCGTTTGAAGCCGCAGAGCCGGGGATGCAGGGGCGCCAGGGGACTGTCCGGCTGGACGTAGATCTGAATCACCGCGTCCCCCGCCCGTTTTCCGGTGTTCCGGACGGATACCATCGCCATTTCCGCCTCCGCGCGGGCATCCGTCACCTCGAAATCCGTATAGCTCAGGCCGTACCCGAAGGGATAAAGCGGTTTCCCTTCAAAGTAGCGGTACGTCCGGTTCTCCATGGCGTAATCCTCGAAGGGGGGCAGATCTTCCACGCCGCGGTAAAAGGTCAGGGGCAGCTTTCCGCCGGGATTGACCTCCCCGAAGAGGATCCGGGCCAGGGCGGTTCCCCCCGCCTGACCGGGATACCAGGCGAAGATCTCCGCGTTGCCCTCCGGCACATTCAGACTGGAGCCGGCCGCCACCACGGTGACCAGCTTTTTGGCTTTCTCTTTCAAAACCGCCAGGAGCTTCCGCTGGCTTTCGGGGATCAGCAGGTCCGCCTTGTCCCCGCTGAAGTATTCGTTTCCGGTGTCCCCTTCCTCGCCTTCCAGGCCCGCGTCCAGCCCCACGCAGGCCACCGTCACGTCCGCGGCCTCCGCGTACATGACCGCCTCGGCCAGCCGGTCGTCCGCCTGGGCCAGGCTGCTGGTCCGATCCTTAAACAGATGACAGCCCAGGCTGTAGAGGACCCGGATGCCGTGCGCCTTCGCCCAGGCCCGGATGCCTTCCAGGAAGGTGACATAGCGGCTGCTGGTCCCGTTATAGTTGCCCTCCAGCGCCGGGATGCTGTCCGCGTTGGGCCCGATGACCGCGATCGTCCGGACCGCCGCGGGATCCAGGGGCAGGACGCCGTCGTTTTTCAGCAGCACCATGCTCTTTTCCGCCGTCTTTAGCGCCAGGGCGTCATGGTCGTCTGTATCCGCCTGCGTCACCGGAATGGCATTGTATTCGCATTCCTCATCGAACAGGCCCAGCAGGAAGCGGGTGGTCATGAGCCGAACACAGGCACGGGTAATCTCCTCCTCCGTTACCAGCCCTTCCTGCACCGCCTGCAGCAGATGCAGATACGTGACCCCGCAGTTCAGATCGCATCCGCTGTGCATCGCCAGGGCGGCGCTTTCCGGCGCGGTATCCGTCACGTGATGATGCGTGTGGAAATCGCTGATGGCCCAGCAGTCGCTGACCACATGGCCCTGGAAGCCCCATTTGTCCCGCAGGATCTCCTTCAGCAGGGTCGGCGATCCGCAGGCCGGCTCCCCGTTGACCCGGTTGTATGCCCCCATGACACTTTCCACGCCGCCCTCCCTGACCGTCGCTTCGAAGGCAGGCAGGTAGGTTTCGAACATGTCCTTTTTGGATACCCGGGCGTCAAAGGCATGCCGCAGGGCTTCCGGCCCGGAATGCACCGCAAAATGCTTGCTGCAGGCCGCGGTTTTCAGATACTTCCCGTCCCCCTGCAGCCCCCGGATAAACCGGATGCCCAGCCGGGAGGTCAGGTACGGATCCTCCCCATAGGTTTCGTGTCCCCGGCCCCAGCGGGGATCCCGGAAGATATTGATATTCGGGCTCCAGACCGTCAGCCCCTTGTAGATGTCCCGGTCTCCGTTACGGCTCTGGCCGTTGTATTTCGCCCGGGCTTCCTCCGCGATCACCTCGCCGATTTCCTGCTGCGCGTCCTCGTCAAACATGGCCGCCAGGGCGATGGCCTGGGGAAAGACCGTGGCTGTCCCTGCCCGGGCAACCCCGTGCAGCGCTTCGTTCCACCAGTTATAGGCCGGAATCCCAAGCCGGGGAATGGCCGGGGCATTATACTTCAGCTGACTTGCTTTCTCCTCCAGCGTCATCCGGGATACCAGTTCCTCCGCCTGTTTCCTTGCTTCTTCCCTGCTGCGCATGGTTCTTTATCTCCTTTTTTGATTCCTCAGGCCCTGGCTATATGGTAGCATAGAAGAATCGGTTAAACAATGACCATTCCAACCAAATCCTGCGCAATTCTTGCGTTAAACAATCTTTTCCGGCAGCTGAAGGCCTTTACAGCCGGATGCTACGGTGCTGCCGCAACCCGATAAACAACCGCCTCCCCGTTTTCGAAAACCGGGGGATACAGGGCGGCCAGCGTCTCTTCATCCACGTCATAATCGGACCGCTCATAGGAGGAGACGTAGATGTAGCTGGCACCGTACTTTTCCAGCACGTCCCCGTTTCCTTCCGGATCCTCGAAAAAGCGGGCGATATCCTCCTTCCGCTCCGAGGTATCGAAGCCGTGCCAGTACAGCCAAAGATCCGGACCGCAGACGATGGTTCGCCCGGCGATGGAGTCCACGGGATTCAGGTGCTGGGTGCCGGTCAGAAAAACCGCGTCCGCCGGCGTATGGTCCCGGACATAGATCCCGGCCTCCACGGACTGGGCGGAGAATGCCTGATAGCTGGAGACCGCCTCCCGGGCCAGGGTCAGCACCGGGCTGAGGAAAACCACGATCCCGGTAAAAGCCGCCATCACCCGCCGGCCGGGCAGATCCTTCAGCATCCCCCAGACCTTCCGGGCGAAATTGGCCGCAATCATGCAGCCCAGCAGCCAGGCCAGATAAAACAGCTTATTGTTGTCATATTCATTGGGCTGGAAACGGATCAGCTCCGCGGCCAGCACGATGGGAAGCATGCCGGCGAAGAGCCTCCGCTGCTTCGGATCCCGGTCAAAGAGGGCAAAGAGCACCATCAGGAAGGGCAGGCCGATGTTCTTCACATAAAACCACAGATAGAAATCCCGCATGCCCTGTCCGCCCGGATTGTTGACCCAGTTGAACTGAAAGACCAGGAAGCTGTGGCTGCTCCCCTCCCCCTGAAAGGTCTGGGTAAAGGTGAAGCAGATCAGCTGGGGCAGGGCCAGGACCAGCGCCAGCATGCCATAGACGGCATACCGGCCCAGGATCGTGCCCCGGGGCCGGTTCTTTGTCCGTCCCCCGTGGATCAGGTCATAGAGCAGGACGCCCACGGAGCAGAGCCCCAGGGCCAGGAAGGTGTGGGTATGGATCAGGGGCAGGGCGCCGGCCCAGATGCCCAGCAGAATCAGCCCCCGGACATTCACCGGTTCGGCCTCCCGGTCCGGCCGGAACAGAACCTCCAGCAGATAGAAGCAGGGAATCCCCATGGCCCATCCGCCCAGCAGGGTCCGCTGGGGAACCATCAGATCCGCGATCACATTGCTCCAGCGCAGGTTATTGGGCTCCGGCTGATTGGTCGGCGTCTTGTAATATCCCTCCAGAATATGACGGACGCGGCCGACAACCGTCAGCGTCCCGTCCGGATCATATCCCGCCGCCTGGTCAAAATCATACAGGAAGCCCAGCCCGCCGTTGAGGAAGAAAAGCAGCGCCGCCAGCACGGCGGTTTTCCGCCCCGCGGTCATCTCCCGCCCCAGCACCATGACCCCCATAAAGCAAAGGGCCATCATAAAAGTACCCGGCAGCACAATCGCCGCCTGCAGGCTGCAGCCCAGGAGATAGAAGCTGGAGCTCAGGCTGTCCGTCAGGAAGGGGTAGCTGAGCCGGGTGCCGGGATAGAAGGGATAATCCGCGGGAAAGCGTTTCCCCACCAGACCGGTCACAAAGCTCATATGCATCGGCAGGTCTCCATAGGTGGACTGGCCGACATTCCAGTTTCCCGCCGCGTCCACCCGCATGACGTGGGTATACTGCAGGTATCCCCCCAGCAGCGTCAGCGGCAGGGCCGTCAGGAGCATCTGCCTCAGGAGCGTGCTTTCCTTTTCATCCCAGGGCTTCGGCGCCCGCCGGTCCCGCAGAAAAAAACAGCCCAGCGTCACCAGAAACCCGGCGCCCAGGGCCATTCCATGGGCCCCGGGCCCGAAGGACAGCCAAAACGCAAACAATGCCGGAAGCCACGTCATCTCCAGTAGCCCCAGGCTCATGCCCAGCCAGATCCGGTCCAGCGGGCGCCGCGCGGGCAGCAGGCAGCGGATGCTGATCATGCCCGCGCACTGGAAATACAGAAAAAAACCGATCGCAGGGAGCATATACCTTCCTTTCCGCCGAGCCCACAGGCCCGCAAAGATCCATCTTTTATTCCAGATTCTCCGCGATTTCCGTCAGCCGCCGCAGCCGGTGATTCACCGCGCTCTTGCTGAGGGGCGGATCCATCGCGGCTCCCAGCTCCGCGAGCGACAGAGAGGGATTCTCCATCCGGACCCGTGCCATCTCCCGCAGGGCCGGCGGCAGGGTAAACAGGCCCACCCGCAGGCTGATATCCCGGCAGGCCTGGATCTGCTTCTGGGACGCGTCCAGCATGCGCTCGCTGTTGTGCTCGTCGCAGTTGGCAGCCCGGTTCGCCCGGAGCCGGGTCTGTCTGTTGACCCGGATATTTTCCATTTTCAGCACGCTGCCGTGCGCCCCCATCAGGGCCAGCATCCCGCTGACCTGCTCCGCCCGCTTCAGGCAGACCACCGTTTTTCCCTTCCGCTGGTAGCTGAGGCCGGGCATCTCCGAACGCTCCAGCAGCTGACGCAGCGTATCCGCCAGCCGGTCGTCCTCCGCACGCCATTCCAGATGATAGCTTTTTTCCGGGTTGGACATGGTTCCCGCGCCCAGAAAAGCCGCCCGCAGAAAGGCCCGTCGGCAGCACTGCCTGGTCAGGGGATGGCGCGGAACCGTCCGTCGGATGGTCATCCGCCCATTCTCATCCGTCTCGGCCATATGCAGCGCGATCAGCAGGGCCCGGCTGTCCGCCTCGTCCAGGCTCAGGACCCAGGTCCGCCGGCCGCCCAGCCGGGGGCTCTGGGTATAATGCAGCACGGGGCTGACCTGCAGCCGGGTCTTCAGCAGCTGGAAGAGCCGCCGGGCCGCCCCGGTGTGCTCCAGCCGGTAGGTCACGGTCAGGACGCCTCCGCTGCGGAAATGCAGGTTTCCGGAGGTCCGGGTCAGGGCGCCGATCTCGCTGAGCTGGCAGCAGCTTTTCCCCAGAGGCAGTCGCACCAGCTCGTCCTTCACGCCGCCGGAAAAGCTCTGATTCTGATCCCTGGGCATGGTTTATACTTATCCCTCCTCGATGGGCATGGACCAGCGGCTCTGCTCCAGAACCAGGTCCCTGTGGCTGATTTCCACCGCCAGCCCCTCTTCCCGCAGGAAGGCGCCTATGGCCTCCGCGATCGCTACGGACCGGTGCGCGCCGCCGGTGCAGCCCACAGCCACCACCAGACGGTTCTTTCCCTCCTCCTGGTAATGGGGAATCAGGAAGCGGAGCATCTCCTTCCATTTCTCCAGAAAGGTTTGTGTCGTCGGGTTATTCATGACATAATCCCGCACGTCCGCATCCAGGCCGCTGTGATGACAGAGGCTTTCGATATAGAAGGGATTGGGCAGGAACCGTACGTCCATCACCAGATCCGCCTCCCGGGGCAGGCCCCGCTTAAACCCGAAGCTCATGACCTCCGCCCGCATGACGGATTCGCTCTCCCCCAGGTTCCCCAGCGTCTTCCGCAGCAGGGCGGCCATGGCCCGGGGCCGAAGGCCCGTGGTATCAATCACATAATTCGCCGTCTCCCGCAGGGGCTGCAGCCGGGTCCGCTCCTCGGTGATGGCCTCCATCAGCGTCAGACCCTCCTGGGTCAGGGGATGATCCCGCCGGCTTTCCTTGTATCGGTCCAGCAGGGTTTCATCGCTGGCTTCCATAAAGATGATATCAATCCGGTTTCCCAGCTTCCGAAGCTCATTGATCATATCCGCCACCGCGCGGGCATC
>CADBTC010000017.1 GCA_902797445.1 uncultured Eubacteriales bacterium
AGCGCTGGCGGTCCTGGGGGGACATGCGCTGCAGCTGGGGCCGGAAAGCGGCCAGAGCCGTCCGGAGGGCATCCGCCGTCCGGGCGGCATTTTCAGCGGCCTCCGGATCCTCCTCGTCGGGGTTTACCGGGTTATCCGGGTTTCCGGATCTGCCGGCGGTTCCTCCGGTCTCCTCATCCCCGGCGGCATCGGGCTCCAGAACAGCGGAGAGGATTTCCGCCTGGACGGCTTCCTCCACGGGGGAAGCGGGAGAAACCGCAGCAGGATCGGCGGTCTCCAGGATTTCCGCGACCAGCTCCTCCACGGGATCACTGGCCACAGCGGCCGGATCGGCCTCCATGCCCAGGGCGCCGATGACAGCCTCAGTCACCTCGGCGACCTCGGCAGCGGCTTCGACCGCCTGGGCTGCAGCCGGGTCGGTTTCCGTGGAAGCGGGAGCGGAAGCACCGGCAGACGCACCGGCAGAAGCTCCGGCCGCCTCCCCCGCAGTGGGATCCGTATCCGTCTGGCGGGTGGGATCGGTGCAGTCGGCCTGGCCAGCCTGCCGCGCCGGATCGTTGCAGTCCGCGCCATGGGAAGCGGTCAGCAGCTCGATGATCCGATTCAGGGCGGCCAGAATGTCCGGGCCGCAGTCGACCAGGACGGGCTGATCCGCCGGGGTGGTGACTTCAACGGGGTCGGTGGATGCACCGGTCGTGGGCGTCACACGAGCGACGGGCATCCCGGCAGCTGCGGGAGCGACGGGAGCAGCGGGCGCCGCGACGGTTCCGGCCGGCACCGGGGCGGCCTCCATGGGGCCTTCTACGGCCTGCACAACTGCGGCAACAACGGGATCCATGGCGGAGCCAGCCTGCAGAGGCTGGGCAGCGGGAGCCGCGATGGCGGGCCCGGCGGGAACGGCCGGAGCCGTCATCGAAGGGTCCGGGGTTTCCATCAGCTCCGTAATCATCTCGGCAAGGGACTCCACGTCCCCGTCCCGGGCCATGCGGGCCATGAGTTTCGCGCGCCAGTGGTTTTTTCGATTCATCTGGGTACTCCTTTCATTGTCGGTTCCGGCGGTATTGCCTCCGGAGGTGGGGTGAGTGTGGGAAAAAGAGGGAGAGGGAGAAAAAGAAGAAGACCGGTCGGATCCGGAAGCAGAGCCCGCGCATAGGCTCCCCTTCTGATCCCGGATGGAAACGCGGGGTCCGGCGCGGCCGCTGTCCACGACGGCCACATGGTTCCCGCGGATTTCCCGCTGAAAATAAGTTCCGTCCTCCTCGGAAAGGACATAATTGTATCCGCAGGAGATTTCCCGCTTTCCGGAGAGGATCTTGTCGATGAGCCGGGGATCCTTGATGATCAGGTCCGCCAGGAGGAGATCCTCCTCGGGCGGAGCGCCTCGGCGGACGTTCTGGACGTGGCCTTTTTCCAGGTAACGGCTGTTGTCCACCGTGACGCCCTCCGGTTCAGAGGGATGATCGTCCGTCACGGGCATGCCCTCGAAGGACGCCATGCAGGCGGGCGAAAACACCTCCGATGCCTCCCGGCGGACCGGAATCAGCCGGTCATCCGGCCCGGGCAGCCCCAGCTCGGAGGGCAGGTAATCCTGGATGCCGGTGCGGGCCACGGGGACATTCAGACAGATCAGGTAGCCTTCCGGTTCTCTGCGGGAGATGTTTTCCGAAAGGCGGGTGCCGAAGTAGGTCAATTTTGCATCACTCCTTTTGCTGTAACGGTTTATTCGCTTCGCTCTCGGTTTGTTTTCTCAGCAATCAGCCAGAGAAATGTCCGCGTATCTTGCCCTCTAACCAGACGAAAGAACCGTCCCCGTGTCTTCCCCGTGTCTTCCCTAGGTGAGGGGCGGGAAGATGGGGGTCAGGTCTTCGGGCAGCGTGCCCCAGCAGCTGAGCAGCATAACGGGCAGCAGCTTTTCCAGCGCCGGGCGCAGGTGGCGCTCCTGCATCTGGCTGATGAGCTCGTAGTAGTTTTTCAGGTCGGATTCCCCGGTGGCGTTCATGCCCTCCGGGCTGCGGCCGAAAAGCCGGGTGGCCGGGATGCCCGCGGCGCCGGCCATATCCAGCATGAAGGCCTCGTAGATGTCCCGCAGGCCGGCGAAGGAATAGGGGTGATTTTCGTAGGTATCCCCGGCGGAGAGCAGCTGCAGCCCGAAGGAATCCCGCATGCGGTTTTGCTGCTCCATGGCGGCGAGCACCTGCTGCTTCTGGTGCTCGGTGCCCAGGGCCAGGACCTCGCCGAAATCGCTCATCTTCAGGGTCGTGATATTGGCCTGGAATACCAGCCGGGCGATGTTCCGGGAGGTGGCGGTGCGCTTGTCCAGCTCCTCCTGGATGTGCTCCAGCTCGCTGGCGCCGAAGTAG
>CADBTC010000018.1 GCA_902797445.1 uncultured Eubacteriales bacterium
AAGGCTTCCCCTTCCGGCGCCATTTCCGCCAGCTTGCGGGTCGGCTTATAATCCGTGGAGGTATAGTATTCGGTAATGGAGCCGATGGCTACGCCGCTGGCGATGCCCAGCACAGCGCAGACCCAGGGGCTGACCCAGCCGAGCTTCCATCCCAGCTCCGTCAGCACGGAGGCATCCACCTTCTGGAAGATGACCATGGCGCCGAAGAATCCCATCACCAGCGTCAGCCCGGCGGAGATCCAGGTCGCCAGGTTCAGCTCCCGGGAGGGATTGTCGCCCATCTTCTTGACCGCGGCATAGAGCAGGCCCAGCAGACAGCCGATCAGGCCCAGGCCGGCCACGGCAACGGGATAGATGGTCAGCGCATGGAAAGCACCCTGATTGAGCAGTTCCCCATGCTGATGGAACAGGACCACGGAGATCATCAGGGCCGCGGCGATGGTGGCCACGAAGCTCTCCAGCAGGTCGGAGCAGTTGCCGGCGATGTCGTTGACGTTGTCGCCGATGAAGTCGGCGATGACGTTGGGCACGCGGCTGTCGTCCTCGGGCAGGTCGTTGCGGACCTTGGCCAGAATATCCGCGGAGATGTCGGCCGCCTTGGTATAGTTACCGCCGGCCACACGGTTAAACATGGCCACCAGGGAGCAGCCGAGGCTGTAGGTGGACACATGCATGATAGTGGGGTTGATGCCGCCCAGGGAGGTGATCAGCCCGCCGCCTTCCGCGTTGGGATTCACATTGCCGAAGATCATCAGCACGGCCACGAAGCCCAGAAGCCCGAAGGCCTGGACGCTCAGGCCGGAGATGGAGCCGCCGCAGAGCGCGACCTTCACGGTCTCGCCGATAGACATGCTCTCGCGGGCCTTATTGGCCGTCCGCACATTGGCGAAGGTTGCGCTGCGCATACCCAGCACGCAGACCACGCTGCTCATGCAGGCGCCGATCAGGAACGTGATGCCGCTGGTTTTTTCCACGAACAGCGTCAGCACAATGGCCAGAATCGCCACCACGAGGGCGATGGTCCGATACTCGGTTTTCATAAACGTATTGGCGCCGCTGCGGATGATGCCGGCCATTTCAGCCATTTCCTTTGTGCCTTCCGGCATCTTCTTGATCCGAAGATAGTTCCAGACGACATAGCAAACGGTGACCGCGATGGCGCACAGGGTCAGGATATACCACCCGGACATAAAAAAGACCTCCAATCCGCCCTTTGGGGGCAGGTTTTATTTTTTTCTGGCTCCTTTTCTCACCTGAAGCCGGAACGGATTCTATTTTAGACCTTTTCTGTCTTTCCGTCAATGCCTCAAAGCGCCGGAATCCTGTTCATTTTTTGACAATCCGGACAGGGTTCCGGGCATAAAAAAAGCGCCGATGGCGCTTTTCCGCAGAGAGGGGGACGATCAGTCTTCCCCATCCTCCGCCAGCATGTCTTCCAGAGCCTGGAAAGCCTTCTCCGCTTCGTCGTCGTCATCCACCGCTACGAAGATATCATTGCCCTCGTCGTCGGTTTCCATCCGCAGCAGCATGACCGGGATTTCCTCCTCGTCGTCTTCCGCTTCGTTCTCCTCTTCCTCCGCTTCCTCGAAGGCTTCCGTCACCGCCACGTACTGGACCTCGCCCATGGGGAAGGAAGCCAGCACTTCATATGTCTGGCTGTTGCCGTCTTCATCGATCAGATCGATGTATTCCGTTTCTTCCTCTTCGCCCATGTCCATGTTGTTCTTCTCTTCGTTCATGTTGTCTTCCTCCTGATGTAATGATTCTGTCGTTTGTTTCTTCGATGGCAGCTTCCGCTGCTCGTCCATCCACTGCTCCAGGATCAGCGCGGCTGCGATTTTATCCACCCGTTTCCGCCGCTCCCGTCCGTCGAGCCCGTCTTCCATCAGCGCTTCCTCCGCGCTCACTGTGGTCAGGCGCTCGTCCTGATAGAAAACCTTCAGCCCCCGCTTTTCCACCTGCGCGCAGAAAAGCCGGACCTTCTCCGCCTGAAAGCCCTCCGAGCCGTCCATATTCAGGGGCAGCCCGCTGAGCACCTCATCCGTTTCGTACCGGTCGCAAAGCTCCTTGATCCGCCTGCAGTCCGGACCCCATCCGACCCGATGGATCACTTCCACCGGCGTAGCGATCGTCCGGCTCGGATCCGATACGGCGACCCCGATGCGGGCATCCCCCACATCCAGACAAAGGATTCTCTTTTCCATCATTCTCTCCGCTGGGCGGCTGTTCTCCATAAACACCTTCAGGGAGGCGCAGGGCCTCCCTGAAAGCTTCATTTCTTAGTGGCTGTCCCTTCTGGGCGGACGGCGGTTGCCACCTTCCCGCCGCGCGGGCGCCGTGTTTTCATATTCGATGTCGTTCCGGATCAGGTTGATCCGGCCCTGGGCATCAATCTCGTTGACCTTGACTTCCAGCTCGTCCCCGATATTGACGACATCTTCCACCTTTTCCACGCGGTGATTTTCCAGCTTGGAAATGTGGATCATGCCATCCTTGCCGGGAGCCAGCTCCACGAAGGCGCCGAAGTTCATGATGCGAACCACCTTGCCGGTGAACACATCGCCCACTTCGATATCCTTCGCGATGCCCTCAATGATCTTCTTCGCCTTCGCCGCCGCATCGCTGTCGGGGGTGGAGATGAAGACCCTTCCATCGTCCTCGATGGCGATCTTCACGCCGGTCTCGGCAATGATCTTATTGATCATCTTGCCGCCGGGCCCGATGACTTCGCGGATCTTATCGGGATTGATGGTGAAGTTGATGATCTTCGGCGCGTAGGGGCTCAGCTCATCCCTGGGCTGTCCAAGCGTCTCCAGCATGATCTTCAGGATGTGCAGCCGTCCCTGCAGGGCCTGATTCAGCGCCTGCTGCAGGATCGCCCGGTTGATCCCGGCGATCTTGATGTCCATCTGCAGGGCGGTGATGCCGTTCATGCTGCCGGCGACCTTGAAGTCCATGTC
>CADBTC010000019.1 GCA_902797445.1 uncultured Eubacteriales bacterium
CCCCGGCGCTGCCGATAACGATATCGAAGCCCTGACCACCGGTCTGGAAACCGTCTCTACCACCAAGGAAGGCGGCTACACCTGGAATGACACCGTTGTGGAATCTCATGAAGAGAAGCTCAACGAGGACGGCACTCTGACCTACACCATCAAGATCAAGGATGATCTGAAGCTGAGCGACGGCAGCGCCGTGACCGCGAAGAACTATCTGGCCTACACGATGGCTTCCCTGACCCCCGTGTTCACCGAAGCGGCGGCCCGTGAGACCTCCGGCCTGACCATGCAGGGCTGGAAGGACGCCTATCAGCTGTATGCCGGCCCTGGCAGCGAAAAGGGCACCAAGGAGCTGAGCGGCCTGCGTCTGCTGGACGAATACACCTTCTCCGTGACGATCCCCGCGGATTATGCCAACTATTTCTACAAGATCATTTACGGCGGCTTCAGCGCGCATCCTGTGGCTGCCTGGCTGGGCGAGGGCGTGGACATCCTGGATGACGGCAACGGCTGCTATCTGAGCGATGCGTTCTATGCCAAGGACGGCGACAAGTACGTCCAGGCGGCGAACATCAAGAAGCTGTGCACCGACACCAGCGACGAAAACTACGCGGCCTATCCCTGGAGCGGCCCCTACGTTGTGAAGAGCTTCGACACCAGCGACAACACCGCGACCCTGGTGAAGAACGAATACTTCAAGGGCAACTACGAAGGCGTCACCCCCAAGATCGGCACTGTGATCTATAAGAAGATCGTTTCCGCCACCCAGCTGGAAGACTTCAAGGCGGGCGGCCTGGACGTGATCGCGGGCATCACCGGCGGCGCGGAAACCGACGAAGCCCTGAAGGCTGCGGACGAATCCAACGGTGCCTATGTGTACAGCCACTACAGCCGTGCTGGCTACGGCAAGCTGGGCTTCCGGGCTGACTTCGGCCCCGCGCAGTTCACCGCCGTGCGGCAGGCCATCGCCCTGTGCATGGACCGGGCGCAGTTCGCCAAGGACTTCACCGGCGGCTACGGCGGCGTGGTGGACGGCCCCTATTACACCGGTTCCTGGATGTACAAGGCGGCCATGGAGCAGGGCATGCTGCTGGACAGCTATGCCACCTCTGCGGACTCTGCCATCGAAGTGCTGGAAGAAGGCGGCTGGATCTACAACGCGGACGGCACCGAATACACCGGCGAGGGCGTGCGCTATAAGAAGATCCCCGCGGAATACATCAACGAGAACGACAAGGGCTACAAGTCCGTGGACGGCGCCTACAAGACCGAAGAAGTGAACGGCGATTATTACATGCCGCTGGTCATCAACTGGTACGGCACCGTGGACAACCCCTTCACCGATCTGCTGCAGACCGGTCTGAAGGCCAACGAGAACGTGGCCAAGGCGGGCATGGTGGTTTACAACACCATCGGCGACTTCGCGCCCATGCTGGACGAACTGTATCAGTCGGCTGTGTACGGCTACTATGCCGGCACCCCCATGTACTGCGCGTTCAACTTCGCCACCGGCTTCAACTCCGCGGCGTATGACTATTCCTTCAACATGACCATCGATCCCGCGATGTATGACGACTATTCTGCCTATTACATCAAGGACGCGGCGGACGTGCTGTGGCTGAAGTAATGTCTATTGGTTGAAAGGGCTGTATGCCTGAAACCCGCATCCGGCGGCGAAAGCCGCCGGATGCGTTTCTTGTGTTTTTTCGAAAGTAAAAATCAGATTCCCATCCCTGGAATTCCACTGAAAAAATCCGCTTCCCGCCGGGAGGGAAGCAAGCGAAGGAGAATCCCCATGGCCAGATATATCGCAAAAAGGCTCGTGTATATGATGCTCGTTTTCTTTTTGCTGACCTTTATCCTTTTCGTGCTGTACCACATGATGCCTGCCAACCGGGCATACACTGACGCACGTGCTGAGATTCAGACCATGAAGCGGCTCAGTGAAGAGGAAAAGGCCACCAAGTTTGACGAGCTCTACCTGAAATATCAGCGCATGTACGGCACGGATACGGACAACAATCTGATTCTGTACCTGCGGTGGCTGGGGCTGTATCCTTTCTATGACGGGCATTATTCCGGCATTTTTCAGGGGAACTTCGGCTTTTCCTACGAGTACAACCTGCCGGTGGTGGACGTGGTGCCGACCCACATGCGCAATTCCTTCCTGATCGGCATCATTACGGAGATCGCAGTGCTGGGAATCACCATTCCCCTGGGCATCAAATGCGCGGTGAAGAAGAACAGCCGGTTCGACCGGTTTACCCAGTTCTTTACGCTGATCGGCTTCTCCACCCCCAGCTTTATCATCTACATCGTCTTCATCGTGTTCTTCTGCTCGATTCTGCACTGGTTCCCGGTCAGCGGCATGAAGACGCCGGGGGCCAACTATACCGGATGGCGGGAAGTGCTGGATGTGCTGCATCATGTGACGCTGCCCACCATCTGCCTGACCTTCGGATCCCTGGCGTCCATCACCCGGATTACCCGGGCGTCCATGATCGACGCCCTGAACCTGGACTGCATCCGCACGGCCCGGGCCAAGGGCCTGACGGAAAAGGCCGTAATTTACAGCCATGCCTGGCGCAACGCGCTGGTGCCCATGGTCAGCATCATTGTGGGCGGCTTCTTCGGTACCATCCAGGGCGCCATGATTCTGGAGACCATGTTCGGCTTCAAGGGCATGGGGCTGCTGTTTCTCAGCGCCATGCGGACGGCGGATTACGACATGATCATGTTCCTGGAGGTGATTTACACCTTCATCGGACTGTTCTCCAACCTGGTGACCGACCTGTGCTACGGGCTGGTGGATCCCCGGGTTCGGATCAGCAAATAAGCGGGAGGAGGCAGGAATATGGAAAAGAAAAGAGAAAACGTGTTCCGCAAGGTTGCCCGCTGGCTGGTTCGGGGGCTGCTGGGGACGCAGTTTGAGGAAAAGTGGTTTTTCAGAAAGGATCAGGAGAATCAGGCCGGTGAGCAGCAGGACAAGGCGCCGGACGATTCCGAGCTGATCGTCAGCCCCGGGCGGCAGGTATTCAACCGCTTCCTGGAGCGGAAATTCGCGGTGTTCTCCGTATTTGTGGTGCTCGCCATGTTCGCCATCGTATTTATCGTGCCGAACTTTATGCCCAAATACTATGACGCCTTCACGGAAACCACCCAGAAGGACCTTCCGCCGACGCTGGACTTTATGAATGTGCCCGGGGAGCTGAACGGTCATATCAAAATGATCGACAGCTATTCCAGCTTCACCGTGGGCCTGAGCGACGAGGGAAAGGTTTATGTCTGGGGGATCGGCGCGATCGGCGCCACCGGCATCAATGTCAAGAATATCCCCGAAGAGGTTCGCAATGCGAAGATCGCCTTTGTGGCGGCCGGACAGGACCACATCATCGCCATCGGGGAGGATGGGAAATTTTACGGCTGGGGCAGCAACCGCTTTGGCCAGTACGCCGTGGATGACGTGATCCTCGCCAATCCGAACCTGGAACCGGTGCCGGACGCGGTGCTGAACGGGGAGCTGGACGTGAATCACATCAAACGGGTCACCGCGGGCTTCCAGGCCACGGCGATCCTGATGGACGACGGGACCCTGTACATCTGGGGCAATAAGCAGGCGTATGCCAATCTGGACCGGTTCATCGGCCGGACGGATATTGTGGACGTGGATTTCACGCTGAACTACGTGGTGGGTCTGAACGATAAACAGACCAGCGTCTATACCGGCACGAAGGGCCTGTACACCAGCGTGCGGACCAAGATCGGCGGCGGGAAGGGCGAGAAGATGTCCGCCTTCCTGGATGGGCGGAAGATCACTGAAGTCCGGGCAGCATCCACCAGCGTGGCCATCCTGCTGGACGACGGCAGCATCGCCCTGACCGGCGACTTCCAGAGCGACGTGGTGGAAGTGCCGGATCTGGAGGATGGCGAGCATTTCGTGGACATCGAGGCGGGGACCTATCACTATACCGGGCTGACCAACAAGGGGCATGTCTATTCCTTCGGCGGGGATCATTACTATCAGGCGGAAGCGCCCCAGGTGGCCGGAGCCGCGAAGGTGTACGCCGGCGCCTTCCAGAGCTATGCCGTGGACGCCAATGGGAAGCTGCTGAACAAATGGGGCCTGAAGGGCTACCTGTTCGGCACGGATGACCGGGGCGCCAATATTGCGGAGCGGGTCATCGCCGGCGGCCGCATCACCATGACGGTGGGCGCCGTGGCGGTCATCATCGAGATCATCCTGGGGGTGTCCATCGGACTGGCCGCGGGTTTTGCCGGGGGCTGGGTCGATATGCTGCTGATGCGTATCGCGGAGGTATTCAGCTCCATCCCGCTGTATCCCTTCATGCTGATCCTCAACTCCCTGCTGTCCCAGGTATCCATGAGCACGGACCAGCGGCTGTACATGATCATGGTCATCCTGGGCTTCCTGGGCTGGCCGGGCTTCGCCTATATCACCCGTGCCCAGGTGCTGGTGGCCCGGGAAAGCGAGTACGTGACCGCGGCGCAGGCCATGGGCGTCAAGAGCAGCCGGATTGCGTTCAAGCACATCCTGCCCAATATCGTATCGGTGATCCTGGTGAACATGACCCTGAGTTTCGCGGCCTCCATGCAGACGGAGACCTCCCTCAGCTTCCTGGGCTTCGGCGTCAACTATCCGCAGCCCAGCTGGGGCAATATGCTGAGCCGGGCCAGCAACGCCACCGCGGCCATCAACTTCTGGTGGCAGTGGGTGTTTACCTCGGCGATCCTGATCATGACCACGGTCTGCATCAATACCATCGGCGATACCCTGCGGGATGTTATGGATCCCAAGAGCAGCAACGATAAGTAAGGAAGGAGTGAAGAAGAATGCCATTGCTGGAAGTCAAGAACCTGCACACCTTCTTTACGACGAAAAAAGGGATTGTTAAGGCGGTCAACGACGTCTCCTACAGCCTGGAAGCGGGAAAGACCATCGGTATCGTGGGGGAGAGCGGATCGGGAAAATCCGTTTCCGCTATGAGCATCCTGCAGCTGCTGGACGGGAACGGCTATATCGACAGCGGGGAAATCCTGCTGGAGGGCCGGGACCTGACCAAGCTGTCGCAGAAGGAAATGTATGAAATCCGCGGAAATGACATCTCCGTCATTTTCCAGGAGCCCATGACCAGCCTGAATCCGGTCTTTTCCGTGGACCGGCAGCTGTCGGAGCCCTTCATGATCCATCAGGGGATGAACAAGGCCCAGGCCCACGAGCAGGCCGTGAAAATGCTGTACGATGTCCAGATTCCGAACCCGGAAGTGGTCATCAAGCAGTATCCCCACCAGCTTTCCGGCGGCATGCGTCAGCGCGTGATGATCGCCATGGCGCTGGCCTGCAAGCCCAAGATTCTGATTGCGGACGAGCCCACCACCGCCCTGGACGTGACCATTCAGGCCCAGATCCTGAAGCTGATGAACCAGCTGAAGGAATCCACCGGCACGGCCATCATTTTCATTACGCATGACCTGGGCGTCATCAACGAGATGGCGGACGACGTGGCGGTCATGTACTGCGGACAGGTCGTGGAGCAGGCCCCGGCGGAAATCATTTTCCGGAACTGCGAATGCAGCCACCCCTACACGGAGGGGCTGATGCTGTCCATCCCCCGGCTGGAGATCGAAAGCGACCGGCTGGAGCCCATTCCCGGCGTGGTGCCCCATCCCCTGGCCCTGCCCAAGGGATGCAAGTTCGGGCCCCGGTGCAAATACTGCACGAAGAAATGCATGGAGGAAGAGCCTCCGCTGCAGAAAGTGAATGAAAAGCAGGCCATCCGGTGCTTCTATCCCGAAAAGGAGGTAAGGAACAGTGCAGAGCACAAAAAAGCTGTTGTCCATCACGAATCTTAAAAAGTACTTTCCTGTCGCCAAAACCTCCATTTTCCAGAAAAACAAGCTCTATGTCCGGGCCAATGAGGATATCAGCATTGATATCTACGAAGGAGAGACCCTGGGGGTCGTGGGCGAGAGCGGATGCGGAAAATCCACCCTGGGGCGGGTGCTGCTGCAGCTGTATCCCCAGACGGCGGGATGCACCCTCTATTACGGGGAGACGCTGGAGGACCGGACGCCGGCTTATGTCTGGGACACCCTGAAGAACACCGGCAAATACCGCAAGCGCATGGCCAAAGCCACCGAAAAGACGCAAAAGCTGGAAGCTCAGGTGAAAGCGGCCGGCGGCGAGGACGGCGCGGATTTCTACCTGCTGCAGGATTATCATATGGCCCAGTGCGACGAGGATACCGCGCTGAGCAATGTGGTCAAGATCCTGGGCGGCTTCTATGCCCGGGACGACGCGCAGGGCATGCAGCTGCTGCGGGGAATTTATCAGGAGAACAAGAAGCGCAACGTGCTGCGGGCCCAGGCCCAGAAGCTCCGGGCGGAGCTGGACCATTACGCGCACGAGGCGGAGAACGGGAAGGAAGGCCAGCGGGCGGGCATGGCCCGGAAGCGGGACCGGGCGGACGCCGCGCTGAAGAAGGTGGAGACGGAAACCGCCGGGCTGGAGAAAAAGATCGCCGAGCTGCAGGGCCGTCTGGACGCCGTGAAGGCCAAATACCGGGACGACGCGGAATTCCAGAAGTACGAGGCCATGCTGGACAACGGCATCGACCTCGCGCGGCTTTCCTACAAGGAGATGCGGGACCTGCGGCGCAGCCTGCAGATCATCTTCCAGGATCCCTATTCCAGCCTGAATCCGCGGTTCACTGTCGGACAGATCATCGAGGAAGGCCTGGTAACCCACCACTTCTTCAGGCACGGATCGGCCCGGCTGCGGGCGTATATCGTGGAGACCATGGAGAAATGCGGGCTGCAGGAATACATGATTCACCGCTATCCCCACCAGTTCTCCGGCGGGCAGCGTCAGCGGATCTGCATTGCCCGGGCGCTGGCGGTGCAGCCCCGGTTCGTGGTATGCGACGAGTGCGTATCCGCCCTGGACGTATCCATCCAGAGCCAGATCATCAACCTGCTGCAGGAGCTGAAGGAAAAGCAGCACCTGACCTATATGTTCATCAGCCATGACCTGAGCGTAGTGAAGTTCATCTCCGACCGGATCGCGGTCATGTATCTGGGGAGCATCGTGGAGCTGGCGGATAAGAAGACCATCTTCGACGATCCGCGGCACCCCTATACGGTGGCGCTGCTGAGCTCCATTCCTACCACGGAAGCGGATTCCGCGGAGAAGGAAAAGATCATCCTGGAGGGGAATATCCCCAGCCCCGTGAACCCGCCGGCGGGATGCAAATTCTGCACCCGGTGCTATATGGCGACGGAAAAATGCCGCCGGGTCCCGCCGCCCCTGGTGGAAATCGAACCCAACCATTTCTGCGCCTGCCATTATCCGGAGCGGAAGCTGGGCGAGAACAAGGAATTCCTTTTCGACGTCAAGACCATGAAGACGGGAACATAAAGGAGACCATCCATGCGGGAATCGGAGAAGATGAAGCAGGAGCTCGCGGGGGACGAACCCCAGCTGGAAAAGGGAGATTTTACGGCCCTTTGGCTGTCCGGCCTTCTGACGATCGGACTGCCCTGCCTGCTGCTGATCCTTCTGATTGTCGGGGTGAC
>CADBTC010000020.1 GCA_902797445.1 uncultured Eubacteriales bacterium
ATCCAGGTTGACCCCGTTCTCGTCCACAATGTAGCCGTTGGAGTCGCTCATGGCCACCACCTTGCCGCCCATGGAGGTGATCTTCTGAGCCGCGTAGATGGCCACGTTGCCGCTGCCGGAAACCACGATCCGCTTGCCCTCCACGCCGATGCTGTGCTTCCGCAGCATGGCGGCGGTCAGGTAGCACAGGCCGAAGCCGGTGGCTTCCTTCCGGGCCAGGGAGCCGCCGTAGCTCAGGCCCTTGCCGGTCAGCACGCCTTCATACAGCCCGGTAATCCGCTTGTACTGGCCGTAGAGGAATCCGATTTCCCGGGCGCCCACGCCGATATCTCCGGCCGGCACGTCCGTATCCTTGCCGATATACTTATACAGCTCCGTCATGAAGCTCTGGCAGAAGCGCATCACTTCGTTGTCGCTCTTGCCCTTGGGATCGAAGTCACTGCCGCCCTTGCCGCCGCCGATGGGCAGGCTGGTCAGGCTGTTCTTCAGCACCTGCTCGAAGCCCAGGAATTTAATGACGCTCAGGTTCACGCTGGGATGGAGCCGCAGACCTCCCTTATAGGGGCCGATGGCGTTGTTGTACTGGACCCGGTATCCCCGGTTTACCTGCACCTTGCCCTGATCGTCCACCCACGGAACCCGGAAGATAATCGCCCGATCGGGCTCGACGAACCGCTCCAGCAGCCCCTTGTCTTCATATTCGGGATGCTTGTCGAATACGGGGCTCAGAGCTTCCAGCACTTCCCTGACAGCCTGCAGGAATTCCTTCTCATGCCCATTCCTCTTCTCCAGATCCGCGTATACCCGTTCCACATATGCGTTCATCCTTTGTTCCTCCTCCAGAATGGCTTCTTCGTGCCATCAATAATTTCGCGCTTTATTATGAAAAAGGAGGAACTGAAAATCAAGCCCTCCGCTGTTTTTCCCGTGTTCTTTTCCGGTTTTCGGCTCCCCGCATCCTCGCGGTCCAGCCGGTATCCGAACCTCCGGCTGCCCCGTGCCGTTTTTCCCCTGCGCTGTCAAAGAGGCCGCTCCGCGTCCCGCGGATTCAGGTTCCCCCGCGCGTCCGCCGCGGATGTGACTGCGCGCCTTTTTCGGTTCCGCTTCCCGATGATGGTGCTCATCAGATACAGCGCGAAGATGGCGCCGCAGGCCTCGCCCACGGGAAGAGCGGCGGCCAGGCCCCGCTCCCCAAACAGCCTGTCCAGCAGGAACATGAAGGGAATATAGAATACCATTTCCCGCACGAAGGCATGCAGCAGCGTCTTTTTCCCCTCCCCCATGGCCTGCATGCTGTAGGAGCTGTGATAATTGAGAAACTGCACAGGGGAAGCGAGCGCCCGGATCCGAAGAAACACGGCGGCATACCCAACGGTCCGGAGGGCCGCTTCCGCATCCCCGGTATTTGTATTCAGAAACAATCTGGAGGCAGGATTGGCCAGCAGCTCCAGCAGCACAATACATACGGCTGAAATGCCGAGCCCCGCGAAGCGCGCTGTCTGAATGGTCTCCCGCATGCGTACATGGTTCCCGGAGGAATAATTGTAGGCCACAATGGGCAGCATTCCCTGACAGATACCGATATTGATCGCGTTGGGAATGCGTTCCACCTTCATCACAATGCCCATCCCCGCCAGTACCAGGTCGTTATGAGCCGCGGCGATGATATTGACGCAGATATTCGCCACATCAAACAGGCCCGTCAGCACCGCCGATGGAATACCCACCGCAAAGATCTTTTTTCTGTTTTTCGCGTCCAGCGCCAGCGCGTCCCGAATATCCAGGCTCAGAGGCGCGTCCCGGAAGGCTTTTCGGTAGGCGTAAAGCAGATACAGGCAGGCAAGGGTATTCGAAATGGCTGTGGCAACAGCCGCGCCGGCTACCTCCTGGCCTTTAGGCAGCAGCACAAACATGAAAAGGGGGTCCAGAACGACATTCAGAATGCCTCCGCCGCTCAGGCCCATGCTGGCCTGGCTGGAGAAGCCCGCGTTTCGCAGCAGATGCGCCAGCGTGGCCGAGAGGATCGCCGGCACACAGCCGATCACAACGACGATCAGCGTATAGGACCGGGCAAATCCGATCGTGGCATCGGACGCGCCGAGAAAGAGCAGCAGCGGCTGCATAAATATCCCCACCAGCGCGGCATACAGCAGCGCGATGGCGATCGCGCCCCAGACGCTGAACGAGCTGACTCTCCGCGCTTCTTCGGTTTGCCGGGCGCCCATCAGGCGGGCAAAATGACTTCCGCCGCCAATCCCGAACAGGTTGGACAGGGCCACGTTCATCATCACCATCGTCAGCGTCAGCGAGGTGGCCGCCATCATGTAGGAATTTCCCGTGCGCCCGATAAAGAAAGCATCCACCATGTTATAGATCAGGTTGATCATCTGGCTGATGATGGTGGGAACTGACAGGGTCAGCAGCGCCCGGGGCACGGGCGTTTCGCCAAAGAGTTCCTGCTTGTTCATGCTTCGAGATGCGCTTTTCATATCGCTGTCCCCTTCTTACGAATCACCACGGCTTTTATATGCCTGTAAGCGACATACAATCAAAAGAAGGAACCGTCATTGGCTCCTTCTTTTTTTCCGCAGGCAAAACCTCCTTCATGCGATCGGGAGCGGCGCGCAGCGTCGCTCCTCCCTCGGTTTACGCAAGCGTATCAATATACCGGCAGGCGGCCAGGGCCGCGGCGGATCCGTCCCCGGCGGCGGTGGTCAGCTGACGGATCTCCTTGGCGCGGCAGTCTCCCGCCGCGAAGATACCCGGCGTCCCGGTCACGCAGGATTCCGGCGCGTCGAAATAGCCCCGGGCATCCAGCTTCGCCACGTCCCCGAACGCCTCGTTTTCGGGGATCAGCCCGATGGCCACGAAGAGCCCGTCGCAGGGAATGGTCTCCCGGGTTCCGTCCGCGCTTTCCACCGTCACCCCCGTCAGGCGCACCTTCTCGTCCATCCCCAGGTCCACGATGCGCACACCGGTGCGGGCGGACACATTGGGCCTGGCAAAGAGCAGCTCCTGCAGCTTTTTTTCCCCGGTGAATTCCGGTAAATCCTGCAGCATGACGACCTCGCTGCACTTTCCCGCCAGCAGCAGCGCTTCCTGCAGGGCGGAGTTACCGCCCCCGGCCACACAGACCTTCCGGTCCTTAAAGAAATCCCCGTCGCAGACCGCGCAGTAGCTGACGCCTTCCCCGGTCATTTCCCGTTCTCCCGCCAGGCCCAGTTCCCGGTGCTTCACCCCCGTAGCCAGGATCACGGCCTTCGCCTCCCGGGTTTCTCCTTCGGCTGTATAAACGGTCTTATAGGTTCCGTGATCCTCCACGCGGATCACCTCGCTCAGATCCACTTCCGCTCCCTGGTCCAGAATCTGTTCCAGAAACGCGTCAGCGAATTCATTGCCGCTCATCCGGGCAGTTCCCGGCCAGTTTTCCACCTTCGGACTGTGGGTAATCTGGCCGCCGAATCCCGTCTTTTCCAGCACAAGCACGCTCTTTCCGTTTCGCAGGGCGTACAGCGCCGCGGTCATACCGGCGGGTCCCCCACCCACGACGATGATATCATACATGTCTTCTTCCTCCGCAGCAGCGCATCAGATCGCCTGTCTCTCGGCCGACAGCTTCCGCGCAGTCAGCATGCCCTTGATCTCGCTGACTCCCTTGTACTTGGTGAAGCTGTCCCCTTCCGTGACAACCAGGGTCGGGGCCTGGCGCACGCCGTACTTGTTGGCCAGATCCACGTTCTCCGAGGCCAGGACTTCCTTGTATACGTACCCTTCCTTCTGCAGCAGGGATTTGGCCAGCTTGCAGTTGGGGCAGGTGGCGGAGACGAAGAGCACGGCCCGGGTCACGGGCTTCTTCTCCGGCACATTGGCCGGGGAGGCTTCCTCCTGAACGGCAGGCGCCGCGGCGGCGATTTCCGGCATGATGGGTCCCCGATGTGTCAGGCGGCTGCGGCCGATGTCATAAACCTTCCGGTCCTTGAATTCCTGTGCTTTGCCGTCGTTCCAGTTCTGGACGGGACGATAGTATCCGGTGATCCGGCTGTAAACCTCCGTTTTCCCTCCGCAGTGGGGGCAGGTATACACCTCGCCCGCCAGATATCCGTGATCCTTGCATACGGAGTAGGTGGGGCTCATGGTATAGTAGGGCAGCTTATAGTTTTCCGCGATCTTCCGCACCAGGGTGGACGCCGCCTTCCAGTCCGGCAGCTTCTCGCCCAGGAAGGCGTGGAACACGGTGCCGGAGGTATAGAGGGTCTGCAGCTCGTCCTGCACGTCCAGGGCGGAGAAGATATCCTCGCTGTAGCCCACGGGCAGGTGGCTGGA
>CADBTC010000021.1 GCA_902797445.1 uncultured Eubacteriales bacterium
GAAACCGTGGACCGGCGGACGGCTTTCCGGCTGGAGCGGGCATACGCGAAGCTTCCAGCGGAATTTGAGGGCTTTTTTCGGGCGAAGATCTCCCCGGTGGGCGGCAGCCGGCACGGTGTGATCCGCCTGGCGGACTTCCTGCGGGAGAAAACCGGGCGGGAAGACGGGGAGATGACCCTTGCGGACTGGATGACCGTCCCGGAGCAGAACCTGCTGGAGGCGGCGGGCGGCGAGATCTGGCTGGATGAGAGCGGGATTTTTACGGAAATCCGGAAAAAGCTTTCCCGCTTTCCGGAGGATATCCGCCTGCGGAAACTCAGCGGGGAGCTGCTGATCCTGAACCAGAGCGGGCAGTATAATTACCGCCGGTGCCTGGAGCACGGGGAAAAGGGCGCGGCCATGCTGTCGGCGCATACCTTTGTGCGGGCCGGGCTGCATGTGCTGCACCTGCTGGAAGGGGTCTACATGCCCTATTACAAATGGGCGTTCCGATCCCTGCGGGAGCGGGGGCAGCACCGGGCGGAACAGGCCGGCAGGCTGGAGGGAATTCTCTTCGGGGAAGCGGATGAGGACGCCCTGGAAAACCGGGAATTCGCCATGGCGGATTTTTGCCAGGAGGTGGCGGAGGAGCTGCAGGACCGGGGACTGACGGAGGCTTCCTGCTGCGATATGGAGCAGCATGCCTATTCCGTGGCGGACCGGATTGCCGACCCGGAGATTCGAAATATGCATATTCTTTCCGGCATATAAACGGTAGCAAAAAGGAAGGAAACAGGAACAAAACAGGAAAAAACGGCTGGAGAACGGGAACAAAGCCGAAGAATACGGAATGACGAATGGAAAGAAACATGACCAAGGCGGTGAATTGCGGATGAAACTGCTGTCTGTTGCCATTCCCTGCTACAATTCGCAGGACTATATGAAGCATGCCATCGAATCCCTGCTGCCAGGCGGGGAGAAGGTGGAGATTCTGGTGGTGGACGACGGCTCGAAGGACGATACAGCGCAGATTGCCGACGCTTATGAGCGCCGGTATCCGGGGATCGTCCGCGCGCTGCACCAGGAAAACGGGGGTCACGGAGACGCCGTGATGACGGGGCTCAAAAATGCCTCAGGCCTGTATTTCAAGGTCGTGGACAGCGACGACTGGGTGGATGAGAAGGCCTATCCAAGGGTCCTGGATACGCTGCGGCGCTTCATTGATCAGCCGCTCGATCTGCTGATCAGCAACTTTATTTACGATAAGGCGGGCACGCAGCACAAGCATGTCATGAGCTACCGCCATGCGCTGCCTGCGGACCGGGTGTTTGGCTGGGAGGAAACCCACCGCTTCCGCAAGGAGCAGTATATGCTGATGCATTCGGTGATTTACCGCACGCAGCTGCTTCGGGACTGCGGGCTTTCCCTGCCCAGGCATACCTTCTATGTGGATGAACTGTATGTCTATGTTCCGCTGAAAAATGTGGAACGGATGTACTATCTGGACGTGGATTTCTATCATTACTTTATCGGCCGGGAGGATCAGTCGGTGCAGGAGGACGTGATGATCCGCCGCATCGACCAGGCGCTGCGCGTCAACCGAATGCTGGTGGCCGCTGTTGATCCCTATACCGTGGAGCCTCCCTGCCGCCGGAATTACATGATCAATTATCTGGAAATCGTCACCACCGTTTCCTCCGTATTGCTGACAAAGAGCGGAACGGAGGAGAACCTGCGCAAAAAACAGGAGCTGTGGGATTATATCCGGGAGGAAAACCCCGGACTGTATCAGGACCTGCGCCGCAGGCTGCTGGGGCGGCTGGTGCATCTGCGCGGGAAGGCAGGCCGATGGGTGATCGTCGCCGGATACCGCGCCGCGCGGAAAATCTTTGGCTTCAACTGATACCGGTTCCGTTTTTTCAGGCTGCAGGCCGCAGGAAATCGGATGAGAAGGAATCGCATGAGAGGGAAAAGCAATGTATGATTATCTGGTCGTCGGAGCGGGGCTGTTCGGCAGCGTGTTTGCGCACGAGGCGCATGCTGCGGGCAAACGGGTCCTGGTGATCGACAGGCGGAGCCATGTGGGCGGCAACGTTTATACGGCCGATATGGGCGGCATCCCTGTTCATCTGTACGGCGCGCATATTTTTCACACGGACGACGCGGAAGTGTGGCAGTACGCGCAGCGCTTCGGGACCTTCAACCGCTTTACCAATGCGCCGCTGGCCCGGTATAAGGATGAGCTGTATCATCTGCCCTTCAATATGAACACCTTTCATGCCATGTGGGGCGTGACAAAGCCGGAGGAAGCCCGGGCTATCATTGCCTCCCAGCGGGCAGAAATCACCGGCGAGCCCCGCAATCTGGAGGAGCAGGCCGTCTCCCTCGTCGGCCGGGATGTGTTTGAAAAGCTCGTCAGGGGCTACACGGAAAAGCAGTGGGGGCGGCGGTGCGATCAACTGCCCGCCTTTATCATCCGGCGGCTGCCCCTGCGCTTTACCTTTGACAACAACTATTTTAATGACCGCTTTCAGGGCGTCCCCGTGGGCGGGTACACCCCCATGGTCGAAAAAATGCTGGATGGGATTGAAGTCCGGCTGAACACGGATTATCGGCAGATCAGGGAAAGCGTGACTGCACTACAAACCGTCTATACCGGCCCCATCGACCAGTACTTTGACTGCCGGCTCGGCGCGCTGGA
>CADBTC010000022.1 GCA_902797445.1 uncultured Eubacteriales bacterium
TTGGGGCGGAATCGAACCACCGACACTGTGATTTTCAGTCACATGCTCTACCGACTGAGCTACCAAGGCAAGCGCGACCCGGAAGGGGCTCGAACCCTCGACCTCCAGCGTGACAGGCTGGCGCTCTAACCAACTGAGCTACCGGGCCAGATGAATTGGTGGGAACAACAGGGCTCGAACCTGTGACCCCTTGCTTGTAAGGCAAGTGCTCTCCCAGCTGAGCTATGCTCCCGCGGACTACTGCCGAAGCTTTGGAGCCTTCCTCGCAAGCGGCTCCCGTATAATATCGCATTTACTCCCCTTTGTCAAGGGGTTATTTTGCTTTTTTCGGAAAAAATGGCCCGCCCGCGGATCACCCGTGACATCGCCAGCATTCCGCCCGCCCAAAGCTGATGGAAGGCGGATGGGTTTTTCAGCCCTGTCCGCCTTCCCGTTACAGCTGATAAAGCTCCACCCCGATCCGGTGATCATATTCCTCCGTCAGAACGGATACCACTTCCAGATGACTTGTGGGAATGTTCTTCCCCACGTAGTCCGGGCGGATCGGCAGTTCCCTGTGTCCCCTATCGATGAGCACCGCCAGCTGGATGGCCTTCGGCCGTCCATAATGAAAAACCGCATCAATGGCCGCTCGTACCGTACGCCCTGTGTAGATGACGTCGTCCACCAGGATCAGCTTCCGTTCCCTGATATCCGCTGGGATTACGCTTTCCCCGGTTCGCGGCTGAGGAGCGGTCTCCGACAGATCGTCCCGGTACAGGCTGATGTCGATGCTCCCCAGCGGGACCTCTGTTTCCGCAAACTTCTTCAAATTCTGCTGTAAAATCTTCGCCAGGGAAATGCCCCGCCGTCTGATTCCCAGGAGGCACAGATCTTCGGCACCCCTGTTCTTCTCCAGAATCTCATGGGTAATGCGTGTCAGGCTGCGGATAACAGCCGCCTCATCCATGATGATGGATTTCAGTTCCATACTGCTTCCTCCAGTTAAAAAGGCGGGAGGAGAAATATCCCTCCTCCCGTCTTAGAACATCTGAACCGATTACTGCTTCTGTGATCCCTCGTTCCGGTTGAACAGGACGTTCACCAGGATGCCCAGCAGCAGCGCGCAGGCAACCTCCGTCAGGGTCACGGATCCGATATGAATCGTCATGCCGCCGATGCCGGCAATCAGGATGGAGGACGCGGTGAACAGATTCCGGTTGTCATTCAGGTTTACGGGCTGGAGCATCTTCAGACCGGAGACGGCGATGAAGCCGTACAGTGTGATGCACACGCCGCCCATGACGCAGGTGGGAATCGTGCTCAGGAAGGTCACAAAGGGACCGAAGAAGCTGGCAATAATGCACATAACGGCCGTCACCACGATGGTGATCACAGACGCGTTGCCGGAGATGGCCACGCAGCCCACTGATTCACCGTAGGTGGTATTCGGGCATCCGCCGAAGAACGCGCCGGCGATGGAACCCACGCCATCGCCCAGCAGCGTCCGATGCAGGCCCGGATCTTCCAGCAGCTCATGGCCGATAATGCTGGACAGATTCTTGTGGTCGGCGATATGCTCCGCGAAAACCACGAAGGCCACCGGCACATAGGCCACGGCAATGGTCGCCACATACTGCGCGCTGATATCCTTCAGCCCCTTCGCAGCCTTCAGGAAAGTAAAATCCGGGACCCACTGCATATTTGCAAAAGCGCCGAAGTCCAGAATCAAGAGGCTTTCATTCGCGGAGGCTCTGCCGATCAGGGTAAACACCATCGCGCACAGATACCCCGCAAGGATCCCGATGATAAAGGGAATCTGGGTCATCATCTTCTTGCCCTTCACGGAGCAGAAGATGACCGTCAGCAGGGTCACCAGAGCGCAGATCAGGTTCACAGCCGTCCCCAGGGTCAGGGTGTATCCATCCCCCGCCGGACTTCCCATTCCAAAGGAATTGGCCACCGCGTTCCCCGCCAGGGACAGACCGATGATCGCGACGGTGGGGCCGATTACGACCGGAGGCATCAGGCGGTTGATCCAGCCCACGCCCACCGCCTTGACAACAGCCGCAAGCACAACATACACGAGTCCGGCAAAGACAGCGCCCAGCACCAGGCCCGTAAACCCGGCTTCCGCCGTGACCGCGCCGGCAAAGGCTGCGAACATCGGCCCGATAAAGGCAAAGCTGGACCCCAGGAATACAGGGCTCTTAAACTTGGTGAAACACAGATAAACCAGCGTGCCCACCCCGGCGCCGAAAAGGGCCGCACTCTGGCTCATGCCGTTTCCGATGATGGCGGGCACCGCGATGGTCGCCGCCAGGATCGCCAGCACCTGCTGCAGCGCGAAAAGAAGGGTTTTCCCGAATGGGGGCCTGTCCTTGACACCGTAAACCAGATTCATAGCAATAGCACCTCCCACGTATTTTCCGGCGGAACCCAACGCAAAAAGCCTGCCGGCTTTTCCAGGCGCGACAGGCTGCTAAACACGTTCGCAAAGAAAACGGCCGCATCTTGCCGGTATCCCGTACCGCCTTAAAGATCCACCGACGGCTACGATATCACGCTTTCTTTTCCCCGTCAAGCAAAAAAGAAGAAGAATGTGTTACATTTATGTAATAATTCATCTGATCCACAGAATTGACTTTACCCGAAAAAGCGGATAGAATGAATCCAGATTTGTCATCACCTAAAAGGAGGATTTCCTGCTATGCTCGCTCTGAACAAAAAAAGTCTGGAAAATCGTCAGGAATGGCTGGAAAAAGGATACCGGCTTCCTGCTTTCGACCGGGCGAAAATGATTGATGCCACAGCGAAAGCCCCTGTCTGGGTGCACTTTGGCGCCGGCAATATCTTCCGTGCCTTCCATTGTGCCGCCATGCAGAAGCTGCTGGACGCCGGAAAGGCGGATACGGGGATCATCGCCGTGGAAGGCTTTGACTACGAAATCGTGGAAAAGGGATATCGGCCCAATGATAACTATACCCTGCTGGTAACCCTGAAATCCGACGGTTCTGTGGAAAAGACGGTGGTCGGCTCCATTGCCGAATCCTGCATGCTGGACGCCGACAATGCCGCCGAGTTTGATCATCTGAAAGCCGTGTTCGCGAATCCGTCCCTGCAAATGGCGACCTTCACGATCACCGAGAAGGGCTACGTCGTTCGGGACGGAAACGGTCAAATCGTTCCCGCGGTGGCCGCGGATCTGGCCGCGGGTCCGGAAAAGCCCCGGAGTTACCTGGGCAAGGTTGCTTCCCTTCTCTATGCCCGCTATCAGGCCGGCGGTTTCCCCATGGCCATGATTTCCACCGACAACTGCTCCCATAATGGAGAAAAGCTTTATGCCGCCATCCGTGTTTTTGCCGAAGGGTGGAAGGATAAAGGCTTCCTCGATTACATCAGCGATCCGGGGAGGGTTTCCTTCCCCTGGACCATGATCGATAAAATCACTCCCCGTCCCGATGCCTCCGTGGAAGCGCTGCTCCGGGCTGACGGCCTGCAGGGGCTGGATCCGGTCATCACCTCCCGCCACACCTATATTGCTCCCTTCGTCAACGCGGAAGAGAGCGAATACCTGGTCATCGAGGATGCCTTCCCGAATGGCCGCCCGCCTCTGGAGGCCGCCGGGTTCTACTTCACGGATCGGGATACCGTCAACAATGTGGAGCGCATGAAGGTGACCACGTGCCTGAATCCCCTCCATACGGCGCTGGCGGTTTACGGCTGTCTGCTGGGCTATACCCGCATCAGCGATGAAATGAAGGATCCGGATCTGGTTTCCCTGATCCGGCGCATCGGCTATACGGAAGGTCTGCCGGTGGTCGTGAACCCGGGCATCCTGGATCCCAAAGAATTTATCGACACAGTCGTTAGCATTCGGCTGCCCAACCCATTCATGCCGGATACGCCCCAGCGCATTGCATGCGACACCAGCCAGAAGGTGCCGATCCGCTTCGGCGAAACCATCAAGAGCTATCTGGCGGATCCCGCACGGGATGTGCGTTCCCTCAAGGCGATCCCCCTGGCCATCGCCGGGTGGCTCCGCTATCTCCTGGGCGTGGACGATGAGGGAAAGCCCTTTGAGCTGAGCCCCGATCCCCTGCTTCCCCGGCTGCAGGAAGCTCTCTCGGGCATCGAGCTGGGCAAGCCGGAGACCGTTGGAACGAAACTGGATGCCCTGCTGGCCGATCCGGTGCTCTTCGGTTCCAACCTGACAGGAACCGGGCTGGATGACATCATCAAGGCCGACTTCGCGAGCCTGATCGCCGGCCCCGGCGCCGTCCGGAATACGCTGCACAGGGAAATGGCATAATCACAATCCTCTGGGAGAATCGGCAAAGGCGCCCTGTCGGGCGCCTTTTTGATTGATTGTTTCAGGAAAAGGCATTCCGCCTCCGCAGAGGCGGAACGCCTGAGATGCGTTTGATCCGATGAGAATCCGGGACTCGAATCAGGTGCGGACATATTTCTTCATCATGTAGCCGGTCGCATTGGCCCACCGGATTTTATACCATTCTCCGACTGAGCCGATCACCGTGATCGCGGTGTAATACCGTTGGCATCAGGATGACGCCTACCGAAGGTGCCGTCCGGTGCGGAACCGACTTGTTCTGTTCTCAGTCTGATAACCATTGTTTTCTGGGGGTATCCACCAGCTCACTGGTCACTTTGATGGAATCAGCCTCCACGTGACAGCCATATTCCAAGATCATCACGCCGGCTTTTGCGGCCCTATACAATGCGGTGCCAAACGCCGGCTGTATTTTGTTGTTCGGGAAAACCAGATGGATTCCGTTCATCTGGATCACGAAGGCCAGCTGGCACAAATACCCCTCTTTCGAGGCCTGGATCAATTCCTCAAGATGCTTGATCCCGCGTTCCGTAGGCGCATCCGGAAAGTACCCGATACCGCTCTTCTGATCTTCCGACAGCGTGCAGCCCTTCACTTCGCGAAGGATCTTCCTGTCGCCAATCTGCATGCAAAAATCAAATCGGGAATCCCCATATTGATATTCAGGTTTGATCATATCATACGGTCCACACTGCAGCCACTGCTGCATCAGTTTGTTTGGGGCCAAGCTGTCAACATTGACCCATTTGAATCGCGGCTTATAGACAGAGATCAGGTCATAGGAAGTACTCCGTTCCGGATTGTCCGTTTTCTGAACGGTTATTCTCGCCCTCGGAATGAGCAGATTCTCAAGACGTCCTGTATTCATGATATGAATCTGTTCCGTCTTCCCATCCACTTCTGCTTCTGCAACAAAGCGATTCAGTCTTTGGATAAAAATGCCTTCAAACGTATTCTCATATTTGATTTCTGCCTTCTGCTTCATGGGGTTTCCTTCACTTTCTTCAGCCCAGCCGCCGGGCTGAGATATTTTGTTCGTGCAATTAGAGCAGGCATACCCATACTCTTTTACGGATCCATCGCTTATGCTGCTGGTTTCCGATTATCCTCGCAGATAGTCCCCTTCACGGACGGTAAAGGTTACGGGGATGAGTACCAGCGTCCCGGCCACAGTAACACAGCCCGTTTTCTCCCCGGTATCCTCCCTTATGATCCCGGAAACCGTAAAAGGAAAAACTTCCTCCGGCGTCAGAACTTCAAGCTTCTGTCCAACTTCTATCCGATTCTTGACTTCGACGCACAGCATGCCGTCCTGCATACCCAGCACCCGGCCGATATAATTCATCGTCTGGGTTGTACTCCCCGCTCCGGACGTCGGCCGCGGAGCGCCGAAGTAAAAGCCCGTATTGCTGGCCCTGTGGCTGGCCTTCTCCAGTTCCTTCTGCAATGCCGGCAGCGCCGCCCGATAAGCTTCTTCCCCGCTCTTTTCCAGCAGATCCAGAGCGTGCCGATAGACCCGGGTAACGGTTGCAACATAGTAGTCCGTTTTCATTCTGCCTTCAATTTTCAGTGAACGAATCCCTGCATTCCGCATTTCAGGTAGATAGCCGAGCATATTCAGATCATAAGCCGAGAAAAGATAGGTTCCCCGCTCATCCTCCAGAACGGGCATGGGCTCATCCGGACGCTTCGCCTCCAGAATAGTATATTCCCATCTGCAGGGCTGGGTACAGGCTCCCCTGTTTGCGTTTCGCCCCGTCAGATAATTGCTGAGCATGCACCGCCCGGAATGGGCCATGCACATCGCGCCGTGCACAAACGCTTCCAGCTCTACGCTTTCCGGGATTTTCTTCCGTATGTCCGCAATTCGTTCCAGGGATAATTCCCTTGACAGCACGATACGCGCCGCGCCCATATCCGCATAGACCGCGGCCCCGGCCGCATTCATAACATTGGCCTGCGTGCTTACATGCAAAGCCAGATCCGGAACCTCTCTGCGGAGATATGAGAAAGCTCCCAGATCGCTTACGATCGCTCCGTCGATTCCCATTTGCCTGGCCCGTCCGGCACATTCCGCAAGCTGCCCAAGCTCATCCTCATAGGGCAGAATATTCAGCGTCAGATAGAACCGTTTTCCGGCCTCATGTGTCATCTCCAAAGCTTCTTTTAACGCAGCCCAGTCAAAATTCTTTGCCCCCGCCCGCAGTCCAAACTGCTTCAATCCTCCGTATATCGCGTCGGCTCCGTACCGCAAAGCCGCGATCAGCTGCGGTTTGCCTCCTGCGGGCGCTAACAGTTCCATGATCATCCGTTCTATCCAATCGCCTTTCTTCAATCGTTGAAATCCTTGGTACCGTAAAGATGATCGACGGTTTCATTATACAATGGCTCGCTCCATGAAATCAAGAAATCAGAAATGTGGGAAAGCCCCTCTCGGACGGCTTCGGGCAGAACGCGTTTTTCTCAGTTCAATTCGCATCCGAACGGTGGTTTGTTTCTTTTTCCGCACAATGCGGCCGTAGGTATGGCATACATGGCCGCAAGATTTGCTCTTTGAACCTTTCGCAGAACATAAAAAAACGGCCCTGTCCTATGTTTTAAAGAGAACAGAGCCGCTCTTTTTACGGATTTATGGAGACGTGAATCGAGTCAGCGCCTCTTTGGCCAGGAAAATATCGGTGCTTAGCGCTGCACGCGGCCCGTTCCGGAGCCCTTCATCAGGCTTTCAACTTCCGCCACGGAAACCCGGTTGTAGTCCCCGGGGATCGTGTGCTTCAGGCAGGACGCAGCCACCGCGAATTCCAGCGCGGTCTTTTCATCATCGTAGGTATTCAGCCCGTAAATCAGACCGCCGCCGAAGCTGTCGCCGCCGCCGACCCGGTCCACGATGTCGGTGATGCTGTATTTCCGGCTCAGGAAGAAGTCCTTGCCGTTGTACAGGCAGGCGCTCCAGTCGTTGTGGTTCGCGCTCTTGCTCTCGCGTAGGGTGATGGCGACCCGCTTGATGTTCGGATACTTCGCCATGGCCGAGGAGGCAATCTTCTTATACAGCTCCACGTCGATCTGGCCTTCTTCCACAGCGGAAGAGGATTCGGCGCTCAGGCCAAGGGACTTCTGGAAGTCTTCTTCGTTGGCGATCACAGTATCCACATACTTCACCAGCTCGGTCATGACCTCGTCCGCCCGCTTGCCATACTTCCAGAGGTTCTTCCGATAGTTCAGGTCGCAGGAAACATGGACGCCCAGCTCCTTGGCAGCCTTCACTGCCTCCAGGCTCAGGTCCGCCGCACCCTGGGAAATGGCAGGGGTAATACCGGTCAGATGGAACCAGGTTGCTCCCTCGAAGACCTTTTTCCAGTCGATGTCGCCGGCCTTGGCTTCCGCGATGGAGGAACCCGCCCGGTCATACACAACCTTGGAGGGACGCTGCACTGCGCCGGTCTCCAGATAGTAGATGCCCAGCCGCCCGTCCTTCCGGACGATGCCGTTCGTATCAACGCCGAAGCCCCGCAGCTCACGCACGCAGGCGTCAGCGATGTCATTCTTCGGCAGCACGGTCACGAAAGCCGCGTCCAGTCCGTAGTTGGCCAGGCTGACCGCGACGTTGGCTTCCCCGCCGCCGAAGGTGGCCTCCAGCATGGGGCTCTGGAAGAAGCGCTCATATCCCGGGCTCTTCAGCCGCAGCATAATTTCACCGAATGTAATAATTCTGGCCATGGGAATCATCCTCCTTTTTCTTTTCCCGTTTTCTGTGTTTTACTTCTGCAGCAGATGGATGGCGTATCCGGCAATTTCGTCCTTTAAATAAATGGCCGTCATCTTGCCGTTCTTATAGCTGGCCGTGCTTTCATCCTCAAAGACGAAGCCCCGCTGCTCCAGATGCCACTTGGCCCGGGCAATATTGTTGCAGGCGATGGCAATGTGCCCGTGGGTCCCCCGAAAGGGCTTCTTCATGCATTCGAACCCGGTGCCGGCGAAGGTGGAGCTGTTGCCGTCCTTGATTTCCCAGCCCAGCAGTTTCGCGAAAAGCTTCGCGTCTTCCATCGCCTTCTCGGGACTGCCGCTGTTGACGCCCACGTGCCGGAGCTCCAGTCCCAGCATCTTGTTGACCGCGGAGCGGGTCAGCTCGGTGATCTTCGCCCAGTCCTTATTCTCCACCGCGTCCTTGGGAACCATCCAGCTTCCGCCGCAGCACAGGATCTTCGGGAAGGACAGATAGTCCAGCATATTATTTTCGTTCACGCCGCCGGTGGGCATGAACTTCATATCCACATAAGGAGCAGCCATGCTCTTGATCAGCTTGATTCCGCCGATGGCTTCCGCCGGGAACACCTTGACCGCTTTCAGCCCGAAGCTGAGCGCCACTTCGATATCGGAGGGGTTGCTGGTTCCGGGGCACACCGGAATTCCCTTGTCCACGCAATATTTGACCACGGTGGGATTCAGCCCGGGGCTCACGATGGCGGCCGCGCCGGCCTTGACAGCCCGATCCACCTGATCCGTCGTCAGCACCGTACCCGCGCAAAGCAGCACATCAGGCAGCGCTTCGTGCACCCGGCGAATTGATTCCTCCGCCGCGGCCGTCCGGAAGGTAATCTCCGCCACAGGCAGCCCGCCGTCCGCCAGCGCCTTGCACAGGGGAACCGCGTCCTCCGCGTCGTTAATCGCGATTACGGGAACCAGACCCGCCAAGGAAAGCTTATCAAGAAAATCCATGAAAACCGCACTCCCTTTCTTCTTGTTTTCCCGAATATTACCCTGCCTTCGGTTCGCTCTTTGAACCATGAGAAGCATAGCATGAATACGCGCTTTCGTCAATGGAAATGACAGGCATTTGCAAAGAGAAACGCGGCGGAAAAGGCCGCTTACTGCCCGTAGCTTTCCGCGGCTGCGGAGTCCGGCTCCGGCGTCGGAGTGACAAAAATCTCGTAATGCACATAGTCGTCCTGCGAGTCGTAGCCCTCATAATCCGCGTCCTGATCCTCATCGACCCAGGGGGCGTCAGTGACCTGCGTGCCGCTTTGGATGCTCCTTCCGTCCCAATACCCCTCCATGGGAAACACAATGGTCATCTGCAGCCAGTTCACCTCTTCGTGGTACTGGTTGGGATAGTATGCGTAATAGATGTAGGGCACGGTCCCGTTCAGGGTTTCCACCTGATCCGCGAAGGAGTTTTTCGGGGCCTTGGAAGCCTTCTGCATCCGCTTCGTCGGCTCATCCAGCGCCTCCTTCATACTCATGCTGTCAGGTGTCAGCGCCCGGATAAAGGAAGCCGCGATCCGGGGAAACCGGCTGAAATCATTCACCCGTACCTGCAGGGTATTGATGCTGTTCTCATACAGCATCGCCGTGATCTCCACGCCCTCCGGCAGAAATTCGCCGGGCTGGGAGGTGATTCCAAAGACCACCATAGACCGCTGGGCTTCAAACACGCTGTTGATGCCCAGCTCCCCTTGCTGAATCAGAAAAAGATTAGCCTGCTCCGCATATTGCTTCAGCATCCTCTGGCCTGCCGTATTCTCCGGAAAGCCCGGAATCTCCGACGAAAGGCCCCAGGCCGGCAGCAGGATCATCATGACAGTGAAAAAGAGTACAGCAATGCACCGGGCAGCGGTCAGCCGGACCGGCCCGGTGCATTTTCGCTGTTGCATGTTTACCATACCTTCGGATCCTTGTCCTTGTCGTTTCGTTCCATAATATCGACGCAGGCGGCGATCAGATCCACCGCTCCCACGATGCCCAGGGCGCCCGTATCCACACACAGATCATAGTTATTGACATCGCCCCAGGTCCCGGTGGCATAATAATTATAGTAGGAAGCGCGCTGCTTGTCGCTCTTTTTGATCATTTCCTCTGCCCGCAGTGCGTCGGCTCCGTAATATTCCACGATCCGGCGAATCCGCTCCTCCCTGTCCGCCTTGATAAAGACATTCAATACCTTCGGCTGGTCCCGCAGCAGATAGTCGGCGCAGCGCCCAACGATGACGCACGGCCCCTGCCCCGCGATCCGGCGAATGGTATCAAACTGAGCCAGGAAAATCCGATGATTCAGGGGCATATCCAGATACATGGATCCGGTGTCTCCCAGCGTCTGCCCGCTCCCCATCATGGAAAACAGGAAATTACGGGTATTTTTCTCATCGTGCTCCTGCAGCAGATCTTCATTGAAGCCGCTGTCCTTCGCCACCTCCGCCAGCAGCTCCTTGTCATAGAAAGGAATCCCCAGTTTCTCCGCCAGCAGACGAGCCACATACCGCCCGCCTGATCCGTACTGACGCCCCACGGTGATAATCGTACTGACTGCCAAGAAAAAGCCCCCTTTTCCATTATGATCGATCCTGCAGTTTCCCTGTTTCTTTTGGAATTCTACCACGATTTCTCCCGTTTTGTCAATCTTCTTGCCTTTTTTTGCTGTTTCTGCTACAATACTTTTTACTGTTTACCGAAGGCGTTACAGTGCTGTTCATCTTTGATGTTCTCTTTTATCTCGGAAGGAGCTTTCTCCCATGAAGACACCCATTAACAACCGTACCCTGCATCAGCATCTGGCATACAGCTGGTGGAAATATGCCATCATCATCGTGCTTGGCGCAGTGATGGTGAATCTGTTATATACCGTCACCGCCTACCGTTCCCCCAATGAAAAAAAAGTCGAGATGTATGTGTACGGCTACCTGAACCAGGGCCCTATGGATGAATATATGCGTACCGTCCGGGAAAGGCGGATGCCCGATATGGAGGAGATGCTGTCCATTTCGCTTTCCCCGGATGAAACCTACGGTCCCATGCAGCTTTCCACCTATATCGCGGCCGGGGAAGGCGACCTCTACGTCCTGCCGCGGGACCATTTTGTGTCCATGGCCTCGTCCGGCGCCTGGGTGGCGCTGGAAAATGACGAGGAACTGATGGCGCTGTTATCGGACGCCGGCGTCAATCTGCAAAGCGGCTGGCGTCGGGATTCAAACACCGGGGAAAGCCATCTGTTCGGTATCCCCGTATCCGCCCTGCCCGGCCTGAACGAGTACCTTCACGTGGAAAACGGATTCATTTCCGTCCTCTTTACCAATGGCAACGATGAAAACGTCATGCAATTTCTGCGGATCCTCTGTCGGGATATGATTCCGTCAAAGTCCGCGGACTGACACGCTGTTTCCTCCCGCGCAAAACCCCCGCCCTCCGGTTTCCCGAAAGGCGGGGGTTTTCCTGTTCAGTTGCTCCGGCTGTAGTTGGGAGCCTCTTTGGTAATGGAAATATCATGGGGATGGCTTTCCGCCAGGCCGGCACCGGAGATCTTGATAAACTCCGCGTTTTTCCGCAGGGTATCGATGTCCTTCGCGCCGCAGTAGCCCATACCGGAACGGAGCCCGCCCACCATCTGGAAGATGGTATCGGCCACCGACCCCTTATAGGGTACGCGGCCTTCCACGCCTTCCGGAACCAGCTTCTTGGCGCCTTCCTGGAAATAGCGGTCTCCGCTGCCTACGGCCATGGCGCCTAGGCTGCCCATACCGCGGTATACCTTGTAGCTGCGGCCCTGATAAATCTCCGTGGCGCCGGGGGATTCCTCCGTCCCCGCCAGCAGAGAGCCCAGCATGACGGCGCTTCCGCCCGCCGCCAGGGCTTTCGTGATATCGCCGCTGTATTTGATGCCGCCGTCGGCAATGATCCGGACGCCGTGTTTATCCGCTTCCTCCGCGCAGTCGGCAATCGCGGTAATCTGGGGCACGCCGATGCCTGCCACCACCCGGGTTGTGCAGATGGAGCCGGGCCCGATGCCGACCTTCACCACGTCCACGCCCGCGGAAATCAGATCCCGGGTGGCCGCGGCCGTTGCCACATTTCCGGCGAAAAGCGTGATATCCGGATACCGGTTTCGGATCGCCTCCACCTGCTTCAGGACGCCCACGCTGTGCCCATGGGCGGTATCAATATTGATGACATCCACCTTGGCCGCCAGTAAAGCGTCGATCCGCTCAAATACGTCCTTCGTGACGCCCACCGCCGCGCCGCAGAGCAGCCGGCCGTTTTCATCCTTGGCGCTGTTGGGATATTTCTGAGTCTTCTCAATATCCTTGATCGTAATCAGCCCGCGCAGGTTTCCTTCCTTATCCACGATGGGCAGCTTCTCGATCCGGTGTACCGCCAGAATCTGCTTGGCTTCCTCCAGGGTGGTTCCCTCCGGGGCGGTAATCAGGTTCTCGCTGGTCATGACCTCGCCGATTTTTCGGCTGTAATCCGTCTCGAACCGCAGGTCCCTGTTGGTCAGGATGCCCACCAGCTTTCCGTTCCGGGTAATCGGCACGCCGCTGATGCGATATCGGCTCATCAGATTCTCCGCATCCTGAATCAGGTTATCCGGGCTCAGGAAGAAGGGATCCGTGATCACCCCGTGCTCGCTGCGCTTCACCTTATCCACCTGGGCGGCCTGCTCCTGGATGCTCATGTTCTTATGAATGATGCCCAGGCCGCCTTCCCGGGCCATGGCGATGGCCATCTGGGCGTCCGTCACCGTATCCATGGCTGCGCTGATCAGGGGAATATTGAGCCGGATTTTTTTCGTCAACTGAATGGAAAGATCGACTTCACGGGGCAGGACCTCGCTCCTGGCCGGAACCAGCAGCACGTCGTCAAACGTGTAACCTTCTCTGATTTTTCCTTGCAGCATTCCCGATCGCCCTCCTCTGAATACATATAGTAGGATTCTGACGCCGTTCCGCCTCTGAGGAGGCCATCCGCACCCCTCGGATTGGCTTGCCGTAATGTTATCAGGAAACCACTTCCCTGTCAATCCGCATTTCTTGTTCCTTCATGTTTCCAGCCTCCTTCATTTTACCGTAATTGGCAGCCTCTACCCACCCCGGTGATCCGGAAATTCCAAAAACCATTTGTCAGATGGCAGGGACTATGATATAATCCCGCATTTAACACTTGGAGAATAGTAAAACGGCTGGAGCCCATATGGCAGAAGGGCTTCAGCCGTTGCTTTCGTTTCAAA
>CADBTC010000023.1 GCA_902797445.1 uncultured Eubacteriales bacterium
ACACCTCCATCTGGGACGACGCGTCCATCATGAAGACCGATGACAACAAGTTCAACCAGTACTTCATCGGCTATCCGATCGATGCCCTGATTCCGCTGAAGAACGAAATCGGCTTCATCGTTTCCACCTCCATCAGCCCCACCATCAACAACTATCTGGGCACCACCCTGTGGAACGACGTGTACGTGGACGGCACGGATACCGCCGAAGCCCTGGAGACCGCTCAGGAATCCATCGAAAGCGATCTGTTCTGATCTGAAACTTTAAACGGATGATCCTGCATGGGAGCGGTTTCCCGCTCCCATGCTTTATGTAGAACGTTCCCGCAGGAGGGAACGTTCCGCACGGCTTCCGTCCGTATACGCATCTTTTCGCACCTGTCAGGACGACTCTTACAAAGGAAAGGGGACTCAGGTCATGCAAAACGTTCCGGCTTCCACTCCCCGAAACCGGCGGATGCTGCCGCTGCTCATTCTCGGGGTTCTGCTGCTGGCGGTAGGGATCGCATCGCTCTTCGCGCTCCAGGGGAAATCCATTCAGTTTGACCGGAATTACGACAACGGCGGGGATCTTTCCGCCTACATCTTCGGGCATCTGGAAGAAGGTCAGTCCTACGGCGCCATGCAGCGTCTGGCTCTCGGGGCCCTGCGCTACCGCTCCTTCGTCATGCTGGCCGGGATCGCGCTGATCGCGGTGTTCGTAGCGCTGAACCGGCAGCTGCTGTATTCCCAGAAGATTGCGCCCTATGTATTTGTGGCTCCGTTTATCATCACCTTCCTGGTCTTCTTTGCCTACCCCCTGATCTCCACCATCATGATGAGCTTCCAGGAGATCACCGGCTCCGGCACCCGCTGGATCGGCCTGAAGAACTACCAGGATATGTTCGCCAACAAGAATTTCTATACGGCGGTGAAAAACTCCGTCACCTACATGGTCCTGACCTGCGCCATCCTGATCCCGGTGCCCATGGTGCTGGCCTATATCGCCGAATCCAAGATCAGCAAGGCCGGCAAGCTCTTTAAAACCGTCGCCTTCATGCCAGTGCTCTGCTCCGTCGTGGTGGCGGGCATTATCTTCCGGATGATGTTCTCCGAGCTGGAAGGCGCCCTGATGAATCAGGTTCGGGGGCTCTTCGGCCTCAAGCCCATCACCTGGCTCAAGGGCGCCGGCACCTCCATGTTCGCCATGGTGCTGCTGTGCTTCTGGCGCTGGACCGGCATGAACATGCTGTACTATATGGCCGGTCTGAAATCCATTCCCAACGAGCTGTACGAGGCGGCGGAAATCGACGGGGCCAACGGCGTCCAGAAGTTTACCAAGATCTGCCTGCCCCTGCTCAAGCCCACCACCATCTACGTGCTGACGATTTCCATTTACGCCGGCCTGGCCATGTTCACCGAAAGCTACATGATCTTCGGCGGCAACAATTCCCCGAAGAACTACGGCCTGACCATCGTGGGCTACCTCTACCGCTACGGCTTCGAGAAGGTGGATAAGTTCGGCTTCGCCTCCGCGGTGGGTCTGGTGCTGCTGGTCGGCGCGCTCCTCATCACCCTGATTCAGCTCTGGGTGACCGGAACCATTGGCAGAAAGGGGGATAACTGATGAAAGAGCCGAAACGTTCTCCCGTCCGGAGCATTCTCATGTGGGTTTTCTTCGGCTGTCTGTGCATCCTGTTTATCATTCCGCTCTACGCGCTGCTGCTGGGCACCTTCAAGGGCGGCGCGGAGCTGTTCGTCAGCGGCCTGAACCTGAATCCCACCCCGGAAAAGCTGCACCTGAACGCCTGGCGCTATCTTTTTACCGGCGTCATGAGCAACGGGGAATACAATCCCCATGATTACTTTCTCTGGTACCGCAACAGCCTGATGGTGGTGGCGGTCCAGACCGTGCTGACCCTGCTGCTCTCCTCCATGGTGGCCTACGGCTTTGCCAAGTACCAGTTCAAGGGCCGTAACGCGCTGTTCATGTGCGTCCTGCTGGTCATGATGGTTCCCCTGGAAATTCTGATGCTGCCCATGTATACCCAGGTCAACGCCATGGGCATGCGCAACAGCTACGCGGGTGTGATGCTCCCCTTCCTGGTGTCCATGAGCGCCGTCTTCTTCTTCCGGCAGTTCTTAAGCGGCGTACCCTACGAAATGATCGAGGCGGCCCGGGTCGACGGATGCACGGAATACGGTACCTTCTTCCGGATCATCGTTCCGGTCATGATCCCCGCTTACGCCTCCATGGCGGTTCTGACGGGCATGGGCGCCTGGAACGCCCTGCTCTGGCCGATGCTCGTCATCTCCGACATGAAAAAGTATACGATTCCGATCGGCCTGAACACCCTCTGGTCTCCCTATGGAAACAACTACGACCTGATGATCACCGGCAGCTGCTTCGCCATCCTGCCCCTGCTGCTGATCTACCTCTTCGCCCAGCGCTTCATCGTGGAAGGCATGACCGCCGGCGCCGTGAAGGGATAAGGCCCGTTGTTTCCCGAAGCGGGATCCACACCTGATATGATCGAAAGGAAAGGAAAGAGCATGAAAAAGGCAAAACTGATTCTGGACAAGGATTTCGCAGTAGGCCGCATCGATCCGAGAATCTACGGTTCCTTCATCGAGCATCTGGGCCGGGCAGTCTACGGCGGCATTTATGAACCCGGCCATCCGACCGCGGACAAGAACGGGTTCCGGGAGGACGTGATCGCCCTGGTGCGGAAGCTGGGCGTGCCCATCGTCCGCTATCCCGGCGGCAACTTTGTCTCCGGCTTTAACTGGGAGGATTCCGTG
>CADBTC010000024.1 GCA_902797445.1 uncultured Eubacteriales bacterium
TACCGGCCCCATCGACCAGTACTTTGACTGCCGGCTCGGCGCGCTGGAATACCGCTCTCTTTCCTTCAAAGTCATCGATATGGAGGGCGTTGAAAACTATCAGGGCAATGCCGTCATCAATTACACGGAAGCGGAGGTGCCCTATACCAGGGTCATCGAGCACAAGCATTTCGCCTATGACCAGCCCGAGGTGATGGGGCAGAAGCATTCCGTCGTCACCTGGGAATATCCCATGCCCTGGACGCCGGGCAGCGAACCCTATTATCCGCTCAACAATCAGAAAAACGCCGCGCTGTATCAGCGCTATCAGTCCCTGGCCGCGCAGGAAAAGAATATCGTGTTCGCGGGCCGGCTGGGACAGTATCAGTATATGGATATGGACGACACCGTGCGGGCGGCGCTGGATCTGGCGGGGAAGCTCCTTTCGCGGTAAAGGGGCAGGACAGCGCTGGCTGTTCCGCCCGACGAGGCAGGGGGTTGTTATTCCGCGGCCGCGGATGGGCGGTCATGCGGAAGGACCGCATGAAACCGGATGGTCTCCGGCAATCAAAAAAAGCTCCTCTGAGAGGGGCTTTTTTTGCTGAAGCCGGGAAATCACTCTTCCGTTACCAGATACGGAGGCAGGTGCTCGAAGAGGTCGTTCATTTCTTCGTCGGGTCCGACCAGGGACCGGTACAGGCCGAAGAGGCTGCAGTCACAGGGGCCGAAGTCCTCCACTGTATATTCCGTATGCCGCTGGGAAACGTGGCAGTAAAAAGCCTCCGTCGCCACATCGAAGGCCGTTTTGCCGCCGAAACGATCCAGGGGAATCCGCCAGTCGAAATCGATCTGGCCCTCCGGATACAGGTGGATGTAGCACTTGGGTACATCCCAGGCGCCATATTCCTTATACGATTCCGGAAACTTCCTGGAATTTACGGCGAAATCCAGGGCTTTGACGGCCGCGTCGGCGCAGACCTGATGGGCCCCATGTCCGTATTCTCCTTTAAAGTCATGGGTGATGAGTACATCGGGCTTAAAGCGGCGGACCCACCCGGTGACCAGCTTCTGGACGGATGTTTCGCTCCAGCGGCTGTACTGGTCTTTCGCCGAGAGGGAAAAGGAATCCCGGAAGTAGCCGAAGACCGGATAGTTCCGGACGCCGCAAGTCCATAGCCCGTCCAGCTCCTCCAGCCGACGGCGGGGGAGGGTGGGCACCATGATGCAGACCTGTACGGCCTTTTCCTCGACGCCGGCGTAATAGGGGAGGATCCCTCCGAACCAGAGCAGCTCGTCATCCGGGTGACCGGCCAGGAGCATCAGCTCCGCTTTTTCACAGGGAGGCTCCCACCTCTGTACGTTTTCCGGCAGCTCTCCCCGGCTGTATACATGGATTTCGGAAATGGGGATGGGCGTATTCTTTTTGGCGGTTTTCGGATTGGCAATTCGGCACTGCGCGATCCCTTTCGGCAGGATCAGGCATTCCGAGAGAAATTCTCCCGCGGTTACCGCCACGTCCGTCCATTCCCCGTCCTGGAGAACCTGCACAGCGGCAGCGTGGGGGTGCTCATACCACTGGAACCAGACGGCGCCGATCTCCTCCCCGGCCGGGGCTGTGATTTCCACCGCGGCTCCTTTGCCGCCGCTGGAATTCCAGAAAGTCCGGTAATTTCCGTCCGTAGCGCTGGCGAAATCCTTTTTCTTTGAAGCGGGCGTCATGCGGCATTCCGCCGTCAGATCCCGGGCGTTCTCCCCAAGAGAGACGCCCAGCAGCAGGCAAAACAAAGCAGCCAGCAGCGCTCCCCATTTTCCTTTTTCTCTCACCGGTTCTGTCCCCTTTCTTTGCTGCCCGCAGGGCTTCCTGCGGCGCGGCGAAGCTGCAGGCTGTGCAGGATGAAAAACATTACGGAACTGCCTAAAACCCACCCGCAGAGCGCGGATGGGTTATTTCTTTCCGAAATGCCGGAGCCATTTTTTCGCCCGCCCCGGCAGCGTCTGCTCCTTCTTTTCAGCCAGGGCAGCATCCAGGGCCAGACTCCGGTACGCGTTGTTCTCCGGCTCGCGGCGCACCGCCTCCCGGAAGGCCAGATGTGCTTCGTGATAGTTTTCCATGCTCATGAGGATCCGGCCATACATGCAGTGCCATGCCGCGTCCCGGCTTTTTGCACGCATCAGCTGGCGCAGGGCGGCTTCCGTGCTGCCCTTAGCCAGCATGCGCTGGGCCAGGGCCAGGGCTTCCTCCTTTGGCAGCTCCTGTACATAGGGGGCGTGGAGCCGGGGAGCGGCCAGCCGAAGGGCCTCCTCATAAGCCAGGTTCAGCCGGATCATCCGCTGCTGGGCAGCTTCTTTCTGCGCCGGATCCTGAACCGTATCCGGGTGGCACTGCTTCACCAGAGCCCGATAGGCTGCCCGGACCTCGTCCGCATCGGCCCAGGCCCGGAGCCCCAGCTCCTCAAAAGGGGTTTTCATTTTTCCCCCTGCCTCCCCTTATTCCGCAAGATCACGGCTGATCACCGCTCCAAGGGAGCGGAGCTTGTTCTCGATATGTTCATAGCCCCGGTCAATATATTCGAGCTCATAGATTTCGGTAACCCCCCGGGCCATCAACCCCGCGATAATCAGGGCAGCGCCGGCTCTCAGGTCCGTGGCGGTCAGCGGTGCGCCGTAGAGCTCCGTGACCCCGTCGATGATGGCCGTCTGGCCTACCACCCGGACCTGAGCGCCCATACGCCGAATCTCGCTCAGATGGCGGAAACGCTTATCGAAGATGGTTTCCTCTACGATACTGGTCCCTTTGGCCATGGTCAGCAGGGCGCTCATGGGCTGCTGCAGATCGGTGGGGAACCCGGGATACACCTGGGTTTTAATATGAATCGCCCGCTTGGGCCCCGCGCCGCGGACGCGGATGGCATCGTCATAATCGTTCACCCGCACGCCCATCTCCAGCAGCTTGGCGGTCAGGGCGTCCATATGGGTGGGAATACAGCCGCGAATGATCACATCCCCGCTGGTGGCTGCGGCGGCGATCATCAGGGTGCCGGTTTCAATCTGGTCCGGGATGACGGCATACGTGGTCCCGTGGAGGCTCTGGACGCCCCGGATCCGGATCGTGTCCGTACCGGCGCCCTTGACCCGGGCACCCATGCTGTTGAGAAAGTTGGCCAGGTCCACAATATGGGGTTCCTTGGCCGCGTTATAAATCACGGTGGTTCCCTTCGCCTTAACGGCAGCCAGCATGACGTTCACGGTGGCGCCCACCGTGACCATATCGAAAAACACGTCTCCCCCCGTCAGACAGTCGGAGGAAGCCCGGAGAATCTGACGGCGCTCTTCCGCTTCGGCGCCGATGGCCCGCATGCCTTTCAGATGCTGGTCCACGGGGCGGGTGCCGATTTCGCAGCCCCCCGGGATCGGCACATTGGCCCGGCCGCATCTTCCCAGCAGGGCGCCCAGCAGATAGTAGCTGGCCCGAAGACGCTGGGCGTTGTGGTAGGAAACGGTATCTCCTTCCGCTCCCCGGGGATCCACACGCAGGGCGGCGCCGGGCTCGTAATCCACCTTTGCCCCCAGCTCCCGCAGGATATCCACCAGGGCCCGGACATCCTCGATATCCGGCAGGTTCTCGATCACGCAGGGCTCATCGCACAGCAGGGATGCGGGAATAACCGCCACGGCGGTATTCTTGCCCCCGCTGACCTGGACCTCGCCCTCCAGAGGGTTTCCCCCGGTGATCAGCATCCGTTCCTTTCCGGCCATCCGTGCGCCTCCCTTACCGCAAATTCATGCTCATTATACACATTTCCCGCTGTTCTGACAAGTTCCCTGGCTTTTCAGAGCACGATATCCCCGGGACGGTATCCCTTCGGCAGTTCCTCCTCCTCCAGGAAGGGGAAGGAATCATCCTCCAGCACCGGCAGGAAAGCCTCGAAGGGCCAGGAGGGCAGTTCGCAGCCGTAGGAGGTCTGACCGAACCAGCCGCCTTCCTGCTTTTTCTGATTCAGATCCCGGGCAAATTTCGTCCGGTTGGAGCAGTCGTGCAGCACGATCGGCCAGCCTTCCTCCGCGGCTTCCTTCATAAGCTTCAGCGTAAGGGTGCGGCTGAAAAGAGGACTGAGATACCCCATTCGGTAGAAATACAGGTTCTCTCCCCAGTAATTGGGCAGGTTGTGCTCATTCAGATGCAGTTCGGCGCAGTTCATAAAATCAATGCCGGAGGAGAGAATGGCCTGCTTTTTTTCATGGAAGCGGGCGAAGAACTCCCGGGTCATGGGGGTTTCGATGCCCACCTGGGGAATATAGCGGACAGCGGTTTTCATGGCATTAATGACGCTGTCCGCTGCTCCGGAGGCCCCCAGATTGAAACGAATCTCATCCAGACCGGCCTCTCCCAGCGCAGCCATCCGCTCCTCCGTGGCCCGGAGCCCGTTGGTATACAGGTGCTGATGTACGCCGGCATCAGAGAAGCGGCGGATGATTCCGTAATACTTCTCGATTTCCATCATCGGCTCCAGATAGACATAGGCGATACCGGTGGGTTTTCCCTGCAGGGCAAAGAGCAGGTCCAGATCCTCCTCCCGATACCGGCCGCCCCCGATTTCCCAGAGCCCCTCTCCGATGGGCGGGATGGTATTCAGCACCCCATAATCATAGCAGAAGGGGCAGGCCGCGTCGCAGCGGTTCGTTTTCCGCACCGCGCTCAGCCCTGTACCCAGCAGGCATGACCTGCATCCTCCGGGAAAGCGCTCCTCCGGGCCGATGAAGAAGGTACTGGGTCCGGCTCCCAGCTTTTTCAACCCGGGGATGTCCGCCTGCAGAACCTGAAACCGGGCTTCCGCCGCAGCTTCAATCTGGGAAAAAACCGCCAGGGCAATTTCCTGCTGGCGGATGCCCAGGGGCTGATCCTCCGGCAGAGCGGCAAAAAATCGGAACCAAAGAAGCGCATCCCGCTTGGAAATCTTCATGAAAAACCCTTCTTTCAGATAAATATTACAGAATGGTTACACTTTTGTTGACAAAAACAACTAAATATTGTACAATCTTTCGTATTCGGAAGCCATCGCTTGCGAAGAAAGAACCGGAGGTACACAGATGAGACGCTCTGCCGCTTGCCTGCTGGCGCTGGGCCTTCTTTTTACGGGTCACGCGCTGGCCCTGACCCGAAACAGCGAAGGGCTTTACGTGGATGATAATGGCCAGGTGATTGACGAATCGGAATCGGAATGGGGAACCCATCTGCCCGGATA
>CADBTC010000025.1 GCA_902797445.1 uncultured Eubacteriales bacterium
AAGTTTACGCCCCGGGCGGACAGCCTCGCGTCCCTGCGGGACATCCTGGCCGGATGGCAGGGGGAAACGGCCCGGCACGACCTGCTGCACGCCCTGTTCTATGACAACCATGACCAGCCGGCGATGATCTCCCGCATCGGGAACGACGGGCCCCTGCGGTATGAATCCGCAACCTGCATGGCGGCCATGCTGTATCTGATGAAGGGCGTTCCCTTCATCTATCAGGGGCAGGAGATCGGCCAGACGGCGGCGCACTATGACCGCATCGAGGATTTCGACGATGTGGAAAGCATCAACGCGTACCGGGAATTCATCCAGACCATGCCCCCGGAGGAAGCGCTGGCCAAAATCAATTTCGGAAGCCGGGACAACGCGCGCCATCCCATGCCGTGGACCGGCGGGCCGCAGGGCGGCTTTACCTCGGGAAAGCCGTGGATCGCCCTGCATTCCCGGTATCGGGAGATCAACGTGGAAACCGACCGGGCCGCGGAGAAGTCCGTGTTCCGCTTCTATCAGTCGCTGCTGCGGCTGCGCCGGAGCCACGACGCGTTCCTGGACGGAGACTTCCGCCTGGTTTCCGAAAAATCGGATCCGTATATGATCTATACCCGCAGCCTCGGGGACGAGACGTGGGCCGTGATCTGCAATTTCGAGGAGGAGCAGGAGATCGCCCTGCCCTTCGCGTGCGAGGCGCCGGCGCTCAGCAGCCTGGGCCGCGCCTCCGCGGAGGGACGGTACGCACCCTATGAATGCGCGGTCGTCCGGGTGAAGTGACATAAAAAAATGGCCATTACCAAAACCGACTTTATGCGCGGCATGCAGTGCCGCAGGATGCTCTGGCTGGACAAGCATAAACCCGGGCTGCGGGTGATTCCGCCGGAGGTCCAGGCCCGGCTGGACGCCGGAAACGATTTCGGCGACCGGGCCATGGGCATGTTCGGCCCGTACGAGGAGATGACGGTCTATCTGCCCGGCAGGCAGATTCCGGACAAGAAAGCCATGATTGCCCGGACGCAGGAGCATCTGGCCAAAGGCACGCCGGTCATCTGCGAGGCGGCCTTCAGCAATTACAACAACTACTGCGCCGTGGATATTCTGCGCAAAACGGATGCCGGGTACGACTTCTATGAGGTCAAAAACGCCCCGGAGGTACATGAGCAGTTCATCCGGGACGCGGGCTTTCAGAACTATATCCTCAGCCGATGCGGTCTGAAAATCGGCCATATTTACATCGTCATCCACGGGCCGGATGAAGAAAACCCCTTCGTGCCGGTGGAGGTTACGCGGGAGGCGAAGGGGTACTACCGGTGGATCAACGAAAATATCTGGGACCTGAACCGCATGCAGAAGGAACGGGAAGAAGTGGCGGCGGAGCCCGGCGACCAGTGCTCCCATCCCTACGAATGCTGGTATTACGCCTACTGCCACGGGGAGACATAAAGGAGACAGGGGATGGCGCTCTGCTTTCAGCTGAGAAGGAGATGAAGCGGAATGAAGCTGATGAAGAAGATCAGGAACTGGCTCAATCGAAAGAATCTGGCCTGCGAAATCAAATTGCTGCTGGACAGCAGCCAGGTGCTGGGGGAGGACCATCTGCTGACAAAAAGCATGCGGAAGACCTTTCAGATGGAGGATGAGCCCTTACGCATCGAGGTCATCTATCTGGATACCCCGGCGCGGGATTATCTGAAGGCCGGATGGGTGAGCCGGATCCGCGTGAAGGAAGGAAAGCCCAGATACACGATCACCTACAAGATGCGCTATCCGGTTCCGGACGGGGATCTGGATGAGGCGCTGGCCGCCGCCCGCGCGGACGGGCTTGCTCCGCAGAAGAAAAGCCCGTATCCGGCTGAAATCGACTGGGGATACGCAAAAATGACCCTGAGCTTTGCGGCCAACGCGGAAGTCAAAACGGAGAAGACGCCGGATCTGAGCCTGCTGACGCCCGAAAAAGCGGTGCAGATGGCTGTGGAGAATCTGCCGGCGGAGGTGAAAGAGCAGGATACCGACGGGTCGATGAAGGACGCGTACAAAGACATCCAGGTGATCGGCCCCGCCCGGTTCCTGCGGTATGAAGGCGCCCTCGGCAAACAGGACGTCCGCATCGAGATCTGGCCCATTCCGGCCGAAGGGGGCGGCATCACGTATACCGCGGAGCTGTCCCGGGCCTGCAAAAACCTGATGGAGGCGGCGGAAATCCGAATCAAGCTGATCGAAAAACTGGACAAGATGGGGATCCTGATCCATGGCGACAACCTGAAAACCCAGATGATCCTGAAACCGGTGAAATAACCCCCGGGATGGTTGGCTGTACGGAAATCCCCAAAACAGAAAAACGCTCGTACCGGAGTCATTTTGCCGGCTGCGAGCGTTTTTTTCGGTTCGCTGATGATGGATTGCCGTTCCCGCTGTCTCTCATCTTCGGACGAGACGCCAGAGGGGAATCAGCATCAGATAAAAGGCGGCCAGCAGGGAAAGGGAACTGGCGCCAACGGTCGCCAGCGGGACCGCGCCGGCAATACACCAGGGGATCAGGGGCGAGACGATCGCGGCGGAATCCTCCAGATCCAGGGCCAGGGTTTCCCCGGAGGGATACAGATCCCGGCAGAGCTGGCAGGTCAGCATGATGGCCAGGGTC
>CADBTC010000026.1 GCA_902797445.1 uncultured Eubacteriales bacterium
CTACCGGAAAGCCGCTATCGACGCGGTCCGTCAGCTGTCCGTGGACGTGGGCATCCCCACCAAGCTGGACAAGCTGAAGGAAGAGGATCTGCCCTTCCTGTGCGAATCCGCCGCGGCGGACGCCTGCGCGCCCGGCAATCCCCGCCCCGCGACCCTGGCTGACTTTGAAGCCATGTTCCGCAAGCTCATGTAATCTCCCGCTCTTCGCGAAGCGGCGTTTTGTACGCTGACTGAACGCCCCTGAAAACCTGTTCTGCGCCCACGGCTGTGCAGACCGCAGCCGTGGGCAAAACCGGTTTCCGGGCACCTTTTGATCGGTTTTTCCGGAGGAATGGGTCATGAACAGCGAGAAAAAAATTCACGTGCTTGTGCTGGCGGACGATTTTTGGCATCCGGCAGAGGTGATCGAGAGGGGGCTGGCGGATTTCCGGGAAGAGGATATCCTTCTGTCGTTCATTCACGACGCCAAGGATATGCTGAACGCGGAATTGCTGGAAAGCTGCGATGTGATCATGAATTGCAAATGCAATCAGATCAACAGCGCCAATACCCATCCCTGGTTTGAACCGGGCGTGACCGAGATCGGGCCCCGGGAGCTCGAGGCCTTTGTCCGGAGCGGGAAGGGCTTCCTCAGCGTCCATTCCGGCAACGCGTTCATGAAGGAAAACGACTGCCCTGAGTATATTGCATTTGTCGGAAATTATTTCATCAAACATCCTCCGCGGTGCGAGATGCGCGTATCCCCTGTGGGAGAGCACCCCATCACCCAGGGTACGGAGCCCTTCACCCTCCGGGATGAGCATTATGAGCTGGCCGTCACGGCCGATGACGCCCTCCGGATTCTGAAGACGGAATCCGAAACCGGCGGGACCCAGGTCGGCGGCTATGTCCGCCAGATGGGGAAGGGCCGGCTCTGCGTGCTGACACCGGGCCACATTCTCAGCGTATGGCAGCATCCCGCCTACCGTCGGATCCTCGCAAGAGCAATCCGCTGGTGCGCCGGACGTCTGTAAAACATTTAGCTTCTGACCTTAAGAAAAAAACAGAAGGAGACCGGCCGCCGGCCGCGGAAAAGCGGGATGAAACGGCAGCCGGTCCCTTTTCGGAAAAGAGTATACGCATGCGAATGAAGGAAATTGCGATCGGTGAAATTGCCATTCCCCTGAAAACCCCGTTCAAAACCGCCCTGCGGACGGTGGACCGGATGCGGGATCTGATTGTCCGGATCCGGCTGGAGAGCGGGGAGACCGGATACGGGGAAGCGCCGCCCACAGCGGTCATTACCGGGGAAACCCTGTCCTCCATTTCCGCGGCCATCCGGGAGTATCTGGCGCCCGCGCTCAGGGGCATGACCTTCGACCGCCCCGGCGAGGTATGGGAGCGCATGGACCGGGTGCTGGCGAAAAACACGTCGGCCAAGGCAGCGGTGGACATCGCCGTGCACGACGCCTGGGCCCGGGCGATGGGAAAGCCTCTTTTCCGGCTGCTGAATCCGGAGGGAAGCGGAAAGGCTGAGCTGGAGACGGATCTGACCATCAGCCTCAACGACGCGGAGACCATGGCCCGGGACGCGGAAAAGGCCGTCCGGGACGGGTTCCGGATTCTGAAGGTCAAGGTGGGCCGGGGCGGGAACGAGGACGTGGAACGCGTCCGCCGGGTCCGTCGCGCCGCCGGCGCGGACGCCGTGCTGCGAATCGACGCCAACCAGGGCTGGAGTCCGGAGGAGGCCGTGCGCACGATCCGGATGATGGAAGACGCCGGGCTGGACATCGAACTCGTGGAGCAGCCGGTGTCCTGCCACAATTTCCGCGGTATGCAGTATGTGACCGCCCGGGTGGAGACCCCGATCCTGGCGGATGAAAGCGTCTTCTCGCCGGAAGACGCGGAACGGCTGATCGAGGAGCGCGGGGCGGATCTGATCAACATCAAGCTGATGAAGACCGGGGGGATTTACCCGGCGGTGAAGATCTGCCGCATGGCGGAAAAAGCAGGCATCGGATGCATGATGGGATGCATGCTGGAGAGCGCTGTCTCCGTCAGCGCCGGGGTGCATCTGGCCGCGGCGGAGCCCATCATCCGCTGCTGCGATCTGGACGGGCCGTCCCTGTGTGCGGAGAATCCCTATACCGGCGGGCCCGCCTACGAGGGCGCCAGGATTCGGATACCGGAAACGCCGGGGATCGGCATAGACCGCGTACCCGTCTCCTTTGAAACGCTGTGAAGAGGTTTCCAGGGGAGAACAGCGGGCGGCAGTCCCCGGGGGAATACCCGGGAAAGCGGAGCGGCAGAAACATTCAGAAAAGGCGCAGAAATCATGAACGAGTGGAAACAAGGAGACCTGGCCCTGGTCAGAAAGCCGCTGGCTTTCCTGTATAACGATCCGGACGAGCAGGCCGGTCCGCAGACGGATGACGTGCTGTCGGGGTGGGCGGTTTCCGTCGAAGGCCGCGCACAGGGAGACTGGGTTCCAATCCGGACGCACTACGGATACGCCGGATGGATCCGGGCGGAAGCGCTGCGCCGGACAGACCGGGAGGAGCTGAGCGTCCGGACGGAGACCCTCCGCCGGGTGGCAGGGTACTGGATCGATCTCTATGGCGCGCCGAAGGTGCAGGGAAGGCTGATCACGACCCTGCCCCGGGGCAGCTTCGTGCGCCTCCTGGGCGAAGACCAGGATGGCTGGAGCCCCGTCCGGGACGCGGACGACCGCGAGGGCTGGGCCCATACGGCGGCGCTGGATGTCCGGCAGGATGGGGACGGATATCTGCTCTCCGGCAGCGATTCCGCCTGGTTCCGGCAAAACGCGGAGCAGAAGCTCGGCAGGCGAAGCGAGCAGGAAATCCGCCAGGCCGTGGCGGACACGGCGCTTTCCTACCTCGCAGCGCCTTACCGCTGGGGCGGAAAAACGCCCGGAGGCATTGACTGCTCCGGGCTGGCGTTTATGAGTTATATGGAAAACGGGATCCTGATCTATCGGGATGCCCGGATCCGGCCGGAATATCCCATCCGGGAAATTCCGCGGGATCAGCTCGGGACCGGAGATCTGATCTTCTTCCCCGGGCATGTCGCCGTCTGCATCGGCGAAGGACGGTACGTGCACGCGACCGCGTGGAAGCATACCCCCTGGGTAACCGTGAACAGCCTGAACCCGCGTGATCCGGACTACCGGGCGGATCTGGCCGGGAAGGTGGAGGCCTGCGGCAGCCTGTTTACTCACACCTGATGGCAGGCCGCGAAATGATCCGGCGCGATTTCCCGCAGCTCCGGCCTTTCCTCCCGGCACCGCGCGGTGCAGCGGGCGCAGCGGGTATGGAAGGGGCAGCCGGAAGGCGGATCCGCGGGATTGGGTACATCCCCTTCCAGAATGATATGCTTTGACTTATGCAGCGGGTCATGGGAGGGCACCGCGCTGAGGAGGGCCTGCGTATAGGGGTGGACCGGATGGCGGTAGACATCCTCCGTGTTTCCGGTCTCCATCAGGGAACCCAGATACATGACCCCGACCCGGTTGCTGAGGTGGCGGACGACGTTCAGATCATGGGAGATAAACACCAGGGAAAGCTCCATCTCCTGCTGCAGCTCCATCATCAGATTCAGGATCTGGGCCTGGATGGACACGTCCAGGGCGGAGACGGGCTCGTCGGCCACCACGAAACTGGGATGGGTGATCAGCGCGCGGGCAATGGAAATCCGCTGCTTCTGGCCGCCGGAGAACTGATGGGGATAGCGCTCCAGCTGATCCGGCGTCATGCCGATGAGGGTGAGCATTTCCCCGACCCTGGCCCGAAGCTCTTCCTGGGAAAGGTCAAAGTGCACCCGGAGGGGTTCGCTGAGCAGCTGCCAGACATTCATGCGGGGATTCAGGGAGGCATACGGATTCTGAAAAATAAACTGCATATCCCGGCGCTTCAGCCTCAGCTGCTCTTCAGAAAGGGCGCTGAGGTTTTCTCCGTTAAAGAAGACCTGTCCGCCGGTGGGCTCGATCAGGCGAAGAATGGCGCTGCCGGTCGTGCTCTTGCCGCAGCCGGATTCACCCACCAGGGCGAAAACCTCCTTCCGCCGGACGGTGAAGCTGACATCCTCCACGGCGTGAACGTGGCCGACCACCTTCTTCATCAGCCCGCGCCGAATGGGAAAATAAACCTGCAGATGCCTGACATCCAGCAGCAGATCCCGGTTCTGTCCGCTCATGACTCCGCCTCCTCACTGTGCAGGAAACAACGGCAGCGATGCCCGGGAGAAACCTCCGTCAGGGCCGGCATCATTTCTTTGCATTTTTCCATACAGCGGCTGCACCGATCCGCGAAACGGCAGCCCCGGCTCCACTGGCCCCCCGGCGGAACGATGCCGGGGATCGTATACAGCTTCCGCTCCGCGCCGCCCAGGGAGGTCACCGCCTGCAGCAGCCCATGGGTATAGGGATGGGCCGTCTCATGGAAAATGGCGGCGACATCCGCCTGCTCCACGATCTGGCCGGCATAGAAGACCGCAACCTCTTCGCAGGTTTCGGCAATGACCCCCAGATCATGGGTGATCATGACGATGGAGGTATCATTCTGCTCCTTCAGATCGTTCATGAGCCGCAGAATCTGGGCCTGGATCGTCACGTCCAGGGCCGTGGTCGGCTCATCCGCCAGCAGCAGCCGGGGGTCATTAATCAGGGCGATGGCGATCATGATCCGCTGCAGCTGGCCGCCGGAGAGCTGATGGGGATAGGAGGCAAGGGTCTGCTCCGGCCGGGGAATATTCACCCGGTGCAGCATCTCCAGGGCGCGCTCCCGCATGGCGGAACGGGACATCTCCGGATGATGGAAGGAGAGCGCCTCGAACATCTGCATTTCCACAGTAAAGATCGGATCCAGGGAGGTCATGGGCTCCTGGAAGATCATGGAGATCTCCCGGCCCCGAACCGCCCGAAGAGCCTTCGCGTCCAGGGAAAGCAGATCCATCTCGTCGTTTTTGCTCTCGTACCGGATGCTGCCTTCCGAGACCCGCAGCGGGTAGGGCAGCAGCCCCAGCACGGCGTTGGCCGTGATGGACTTTCCGCAGCCCGATTCGCCGACGATGCCGAAGGAACATTTCTTCCGGATGTCCAGGTCTACCTGGTTCAGCAGGTGGACCGTCTCCCGGCCCCGGAGGGTGGTGATCTTCAGATTCCGGATTTCCAACAGGTTTTTCAAGATTCCCCCTCCTTTCTTACAGCTTCAGCTTCGGATCCAGCACATCCCGAAGGGCATCCCCCAGGATGTTGAAGGACAGAATGGTGATGATGATGAACAGCGCCGGGAAAATGACAAGCCAGGGGGCCCGCTCCATGAATTTCCGGGCATCGGAAAGCATGCTGCCCCAGGAGGGGTCCGGGGGCTGAATGCCCAGGCCCAGGAAGCTCATGGAAGCCTCCGTAAGAATGGCACCGGAGAGGGCCAGGGTGGCCTGCACCGTGAAAGGCGCCATGACGTTTGGCGTCACATGCCGGAAGAGAATGCTCATTTTCTTCAGGCCGATGGATCGAGCGTTTGCGATGTAGTCAGTGGATTTGACGGTTTTCACCGATGCCCGGACCGTACGGCAGAAGACGGGGATATTCACGATGCCGATCGCGATCATGGTGTTAACGATGCTGGTTCCCAGCGCCGCTACGATAAACAGGGCCAGCAGGATGGAGGGGAAGGCGAAAATGACGTCCATCACCATCATGATGACGGTTTCCACCCGGCCTTCAAAGAAGCCGGCGATCATCCCGAGCAGGTAGCCGAAGCCCGCCGCGATGCCTACAGCCACAATGCCGACGATCAGGGACACCCGGGCGCCGTAGACGATCCGGCTGAACACGTCCCGCCCAAAGTTATCCGTGCCGAACCAGAAGGATGCGTTCGGCGCGGTCAGCTTCGCCTTCGCGTTCATTTTGGCCACATCGTAGGGTGCAATCCAGGGGGCGAAAACAGCCAGCAGGATGATGAGGGCGACGCCGATCATACCGGCGCGGCCCATGGGGTCGTTCCACAGCTGGCGAAGGATGCTTTCATTGCCGGGCAGCGCCCGGTTGCGCACAGGCCTGTTTTTTTGTTTCATTTCCTTTCACCCCCTCAGGTATACGTAATCCGCGGATCGATATAGGTGTACAGGATATCGACCAGCAGGTTGATGATCACATATACAAAGGCGATGAACAGGACGCAGCCCTGAACGACGGGATAGTCCCGCTGCATGATGCCGGTCAGCGTCATCTGGCCCAGGCCGGGAATCGAGAAAATCTGCTCGATGACCACGGTGCCGCCCATGAGGCTGCCGATCTGCATGCCGATCAGCGTGACGATGGGAATGGAGCTGTTCCGGAACGCGTGGCGGAAGATGGTCACTTTTTCCGGAGCGCCTTTGGCCCGGACCGCCTTGATATAGTCCTGACGCAGAACCTCCAGCATGGAGGACCGGGTCATGCGCATGACGGAGCCGGCCATGACGGAACCCAGAATCAGCGCGGGCAGCAGCATGATCTCCATGTTGGTGCCGAAGTTCTCCAGCAATCCGGC
>CADBTC010000027.1 GCA_902797445.1 uncultured Eubacteriales bacterium
AGTTGGCTGAGTGGTCTAAGGCGCACGACTGGAAATCGTGTGTGGGGTGATACCTCACCTAGGGTTCGAATCCCTAACTCTCCGCGGAGAGCGCAATCGTAAGGTTGCGCTCTTTTTCGTATTTCACGGAAAGGCGGACCGGGAGCGAAAGGGGCCAGGGAAGCGGGAAGCGCCTTCGATTCCGGAAGCGCTGTTTGGGAGCGTTTTCCGAGGAGGACGGGCGGGACAAGGAAGCCGGGCTGCGGGAGCACAAAAAAAGAAGCCCTGAAAACAAGGCTTCTGAGTCAAGTGCGGTCGACGGGACTTGAACCCGTACCCATTGCTGGACACGCCCCTCAAACGTGCGCGTATGCCGATTCCGCCACGGCCGCACAAATGGCACGGGAGATATTATATCCGGTCGGCATCCGTTTGTCAAGCGGAATTGACGGAAGAGAAAAATCCTGATAAGCTAACCGATACAGTCAGTGACGGCCGCGGGGCGGCCGTCGGAAAGGAGGGGAGCGAAAATGGTTCGGCCATCCATCAAATGGGTCATGGGGATGATGTGCCTCGCTTTTCTTCTGTGGTTCGGAGCCGCGGCGGGAGAAGGAGCCGGCGGCCTGCGGGTTACGCCGGCGGACGCCCTGGCCGGATATCAGGACAATCCCCTGACGGTGATCGCGCCGGAGCGCGGGACGCTGACCGTCCGGATCCGGGATGAGCATACGCTGTACCGGATGCTGACATACGACGTGCCGGAAGGAAAGTCCCAGATCGTATGGGACGGGCTGGGATGGAACGAGGAAGTGCTGGCGAAAAAAGCCTTCCGGATGGAATGCGAGCTGATCGGGGACAGCGGAGCGTCTTTCCTGTGGGAAACGGAGATCCGGATGGGCGCCTCCCAGCAGGCGGTGCTATTCGCGCTGCCCAGCGACGAAACCCTGTATCTGGGGGACGTCACGGACTGGTTCCTGGAAATGAAGATGCTTTATACCGACGAGCTGGTGGCGGAATTCTTCCGGGCGGACACGGGGGAAAAGGTGCTGGAGCTCAGCCGGCAGGCCAAGGGCGGCCGGGTGAACCAGATCCCGTTCCGGACCCTGGCCGGGCGGAAGTCCCTGGAGGCCGGAACATACCGGGTTCGGGTCTGGGGACGGAAGAACACGGTCAACGCGAAAAGCTTTTCGCTGAAGGTGGAGGAAGGGACGCGGCCGGTGCTGCCCCTGACGGTTACGGGGGATATCATGCCGGAGCGAGGGGCTTCCGACGAGGAGATCTGGGCCAGGATGACGGCGCCGGCGACGGTGGTGGACATCCCGAACGTGGCGCATCAGAAGGTGTACGCAGAGGCGGACAGCCACAGCCGGGTGCTGGGCACGCTGCACGGCCAGAGCCAGAGCCTGTCCGTGCTGGAGATCGGAGAAAAATGGGTGCGGATCAGCGCCTGGAATCACGAAAAGGGCGCGCCCATCGAGGGATGGGTGCCGCGGAAGGCGCTGAAGGTGGTGCAGCCCCAGACCCGATACGGCCTGCTGGTGGATAAAAAGGCCCAGACCCTGATGCTGTACGAGGAAGGAAAAAAGGTGGGGACGCTGCTGGTTTCCACCGGGCGGATGCAGAAGGGAGAGCTGTATCAGGAAACGGCGGCGGGCAGCTTCCTGACGGACCTGCATATGTCGGATTATTCCACGAACGGACTGAAGTACGATTTCGTGATCCGGTACGACGGGGGAAACCTGCTGCATCAGATTCCCTACGCCTGGAGCGAATCCGGAAAGAAGGATATGGGTCCCGGGGAAATGTATCTGGGCACGAAGGCGTCCCACGCCTGCATCCGGATTCAGGAAAAGCCGGGCGACGCGGGGCTGAACGCCTACTGGTTCTGGACCCATCTGCCCTATCATACGCGGGTCATCGTGTTGGACGACCCGGAGGAACGGACGAAGCTGGAAACCCTGGTCACGGAGAGCACCCCGGACCTGGAGGAAGGGCTGAAAAGCGCCTTCCGGGTGGAAGCGGAGCCGGGGGAAGACGACGGGGTGATCACGATCACCTTCGGGGGCGACGCGGTGCTGGGCGGCCGGGAAAGCTATTACGGCCTGGCGGACGCCCTACCGGCGTATCTGGAAGAGAAAGGGTATGAATGGCCTTTTGAAGGCCTGGCATCGGTTTTCGAGAAGGATGACCTGACCTGCGTGAACCTTGAATGCGTGCTGAAGGATGATCCGGAGGGGGAAGACACGGCCAAGGCGTGGCGCTTCCGGGGCCGGACGGCGTACGCGGAGGCGCTGACCGCGGGCGGGATCGAGATGGTCAGCGTGGCGAACAACCACACCGTCGATTACGGGGAGGCCGGCTATGCCTCCACGCTTTCCGCGCTGGAGGGCCGCGTGATGATCTGCGGAAACGGACGGAACACCGTGACGGAGATCGAAGGGCACCTGTTCGGCTTCGGCGGATGCCGGGAAACCCACTATATTCAGGATCCGGACCTCATCCGGCGGGACATCCTCGAGATGCGGGAGGCGGGGGCGGAATTCGTCATTTATCAGTGCCACTGGGGCACGGAATACGATCCCCGTCACAGCGCGCTGCAGGAGGCCATGGCCCGGGCCTGCCAGCGGGCCGGAGCGGATCTGGTCATCGGGCATCATCCCCACGTGGTGCAGGGGATCGATGAGATCGACGGGATGCCGGTCGTGTACAGCCTGGGGAACCTGATGTTCGGGGGGACGATCCGGCTGAGCACCTACGACGGGATGCTCGTGCAGGCGATTTTTGACCCGACGCGGGATGCCGAACGGGTCCGGCTGCGGCTGATCCCCATCCTGACCAGCGGAAGCGCGGAAAAGCGGATCAACGACTATCAGCCGGTCGTCGCGGAGGGGGCGGACGCGCTGCGGATCCTCAAGCAGGTGCAGGCGGACACGCCCTTCCTGCTTACGGACAGGGTATCCGTCCTTTACTGATCCTCTTTTCCCCCGGCACCCATCAAAAAAGCATGCCCGCAAAGGAGCATGTTTCCAAGAGCATCTGCATCAGGCCCGCAGCTTCCGGCCCATAAAGGTATAGAACTGACATTCCAGCCGCCCGTTATAGAGGCGGCGCTTTTTATCCGCCCGGCGGCCGAAGCTCTTTTCGAAGCCGGGATCCGACGAGATGGCGCAGAGGGACCAGGTCGGATGCCGCTTCTGAAGCAGGCCCAGGTCGTGATACAGCGCCCGGCAGGCCTCCTGGTCCCCCAGGCGTTCGCCATAGGGCGGATTGCAGAGGAAGACCCCGTTTTCCGCCTCCAGGGTGACCTCCTGCAGGGGGCGCACCTCCAGGGCGATCCGGCCCTTCAGGCCGGCCTGAAGCACGTGGCGGTGCGCCAGGTCGATGGCGTCCGGGTCCAGATCCGAGCCGGCGATGCCGGCGATCCGGTCTGGGAGGCAGGCCGCTTCCGCCTCCGCCTTCAGGACCGCGGCCTCCCGGGCCGGGAAGAAGGCGAAGGATTCCATGGCGAAGGACCGGCGCAGGCCCGGGGCCAGATGACCCTGACGGAGGGCGGCTTCGATCAGCAGGGTGCCCGTGCCGCAGCAGGGATCATAGAGGGGCTGGCCGGGGCGCCAGGGGGAGAATTCCACCAGGGCCGCGGCCAGCGTTTCCCGCAGGGGCGCTTCCCCGTTCCAGGTGCGGTAGCCCCGGCGGGACAGGGAGGAGCCGGAGGTATCCAGCAGGACGCGGACCGTATCGGAATGCACGGAGATATGCACCGGGAATTCGGCGCCTTTTTCGGGAAAGACGGTCCGGCTCGTGCGGGCCCGCAGGCGCTCCAGGATGGCCTTTTTCGAGATGGACTGGCAGTCCCGGGGGCTCATCAGCTGGCTCCGGGCGCACTGGGCGGACAGGTGGAAGAACTCCGTGCCGTCGGTATATTTTTCCCAGGGAATGGAAGAAACCAGCTGGAAAAGGGCCTCAAAGGAGCGGCAGGATTCCTCCGCCAGCACCAGATAGACCCGGTCGCTGAAGCGAAGGGAGAGATTGCAGCGGTATCCGTCGGTCAGAGTGCCCCGAAAGCGGACAAATCCGTTCTCCGAGCGCACGTCCGAAAGCCCCAGGCGCCGCAGCTCTCCCGCGATGGCCCCTTCCAGCCCGAATGCGGACACCGCCATCCATTCATATGTCATGAACCGATCCTCCTGATGTTATCGAAAAGTCTGCGGGGCGGGAAGCCGGACGCCGCCCCTCGCGGGCCCCTCGCCGAAGACGAAAGGCAGGCGCCCGCATCAGCAGAAGCAAATCCGCAGCGGCTTCAGGCATCTGCACGCCGATGAAGCCGTCAGGGGCCGCAGGCCGCCCCGGGAACTGGAAACAGTTTATCCGGTTTTTCCGCAGATGTAAAGCGGATCATTTTCATTCTTCTTCCGCCGCAGAGACGGATTGTATTTCCGGAACGGAGATTCTTGATTTTCCGGGAAGGGTTCGGTATAATAAAAGGTAAAGCTGATCGCGGGGAGGTTTTCCGGCATGAAACTGATTATTGCCATCGTTCAGGATGAAGATTCCGGACGGCTGCTGACAGGGCTGATGGAAAACGGCTTTGGGGTAACCAAGCTGGCGACCACCGGAGGCTTTCTGAAGGCCGGGAACACGACGCTGATGATCGGCGTGGAGGACGACAGGGTTCAGGAGGCCATCCGGTCCATCGAATCCATGTGCAAGAGCCGGAAGCGGCTGACCACGGCGCAGGCCAGCGCGGCCACAGTGCCGGGCGGCGGCTTTACGCATTTCCCCGTCGAGGTGACGGTGGGCGGAGCGACGCTGTTTGTGCTGTCGGTGGACCAGTTCCTGAAGGTATGAAGGGATCAAGATGATCGGGCCTGATCAGTTTTTATCCCAGGCGGAAGGCCTGGGCGCCCTGATGGAGCAGATGCGGGAAGACCGGATGAATCACGCGCTGCTCATCACCGGGGAGGCCGGAACGGGCAAATGGACGCTGGCCAGGGGGCTCGCGGCGGCGCTGCTGTGCGCGGGCGATGAACCCCGGCCCTGCGGGAAATGCAGAGCCTGCCTGCAGATGGAGGAGATGGCGCACCCGGATCTGGTCGTGCTGGAAAGAGGAAAGCACCTGACCCGGGACGATGAGGGCAAGGCAAAGAACGCCATCACCATCGGGGATGTGCGGGAGATGATCCGTCTGACCGCGCAGCACGGCATGGAAGGCGACCGGCGCGTGGTTCTGATCCGGCACGGGGAGGACATGCGGACGGAAGCGCAGAACGCCCTGCTGAAAACCCTGGAGGAGCCGCCGGAGGGGACGTTTTTTCTCATGACCGCCCGGCGGACGGAGGCCCTGCTGCCGACCATTATCAGCCGGTGCAGGCCGATGAAGATGCGGCTGTGGACGGAAGCGAAGATCGAAAAAATTCTGCGGGACAGGGGCACGGCCGATGATCAGGCCAGCCGCGCCGCCCGGGAAGCGGAAGGCTCCCTGGGCGAGGCCATCCGCCTGACGGAGGACGAGGGATACTGGGCTTTTCGCGCCGAGGTGATCCGGGACTGGATGGAGTGCCCCTCCCGGAGCGACATCATCCGCATCTCCAATAAATGGAAAGACCGGAAGGATGAGGGAGAGGCCGTATTTGCGCTGCTGGAAAAGATCTTCAGCCGGATGATGCGCCGGAGCTTTCAGGTTTCCGGCAAGGCGGACAGCGCGGCCGAATTCTCCGCCCAATGGCAGTCCTTCGCCCGGAATGCGGCCCCGGGGGATTACGCCCGGATTTTCGACGGCATCGCGCTGGCCCGGAAAAGAACCGTCAGCAACGTCAGCTTTCAGGCGGCCGTCGAACAGCTTATACTACTATTCATGGAGGCAGTGCATACAAGATGACCCATCTGATCGAAGTCCGCTTTCAGCAGGGCGGCAAGGAATATACATACGACGCCGGGGAGAGCGCACCCCAGGCGGGCGAATACGTGATCGTGGAAACCCCCAAGGGGATCGACCTGGCGGAAGTGACCAAAAACGCCCGGGAAGTGGAAACAGAGGAGGGCGAACAGCCCTGGTCCCGCATGGTCCGGACCGCGACGCCGCAGGACATCCAGCGGGCGACGGACAACCGGGCCCGGGAACAGGAAGCCTACCGGGTCTGCAACCAGAAAATCGCGGAGCACAAGCTGGAGATGAAGCTGGTGTCCGTGGAGGTGCTGTTCGACAACAGCAAGATGCTCTTCTACTTCACCGCCAACGGGCGGGTGGATTTCCGCGGGCTGGTGAAGGACCTGGCCTCCGTATTCCGGACCCGGATCGAGCTTCGCCAGATCGGCGTGCGCGACGAGGCACGGATGCTGGGCGGGCTGGGGTCCTGCGGGCGGCCGATCTGCTGCGGCACGTTCCTGAACGATTTTCAGCCGGTATCCATTAAAATGGCCAAGGAACAGAACCTTTCCCTGAATCCGACCAAGATCAGCGGCGTCTGCGGGCGGCTGATGTGCTGCCTGAAATATGAGCAGGATCAGTACGAGCAGACCCGGAAGCGGATGCCCCGGGTCGGCCGGGAAGTGGAGACGCCGGACGGCATCGGGGTGGTGACGGATCTGAACATCGTGAAGGAGACCGTATTCGTCCGGATTCCCAGCGGAGACGCCACGGAAATCAAGGAATATCCGCTGGAGCAGACCAGCCGGCCGGGCGCGGAACGGAAGAGCCCCGCGGAGGACCAGGAAGCACCCGCGGAGGCAACGGAGGCCGCGGAGACGGAGATGCCGGAAGACGAGGCCGTGACGGCAGAATTCTTCCAGGAAGCCGAGACGGTCATCATCGACGGAGAGGCAGCGCAGAACGGGCCGGAAGACAGTGAGGCGGATAAGCCCCCGGTGCGCAAGCCCCGGCCCCGCCGGAACGGCGAGGAGAACAGGCCCGCCGGCAGCCGCCGGTTCGGGCCCCGGGAGGACGGTGCGGCAGGCGAAAACGAGGCGGAGCGCGGCCCGCGGAAGGGGAAGGGCCTGCGGCCCCGGAGGAACGAGAAAAGCGAGAAGAGCGAGAAAAGCGGCGCGCCAAACGGAGAGAAAAACGGCGGGCGGCCCGCCGGACGGACCGGGGAGGGGAATCCCGAGAAAAACGAGAGAAGCAAGGGCCCCCGGGAGCAGAAATTCGGCCAGCCGGTCCGGCGGGAGAATCCCAACCGCACAGCGCCCGTAAACCAGGCGCAGAGCGCGCCGGCGGAAAAATCCGCCCCGGCGAAAGCGGAAAATACCAACCCCGCGAAGGCAGAGCCGGCCAAAAAGCGTACCAGCTGGGCGGACGCGGTGGAGCAGGCCCTGAAGGCCACGGACGCCTGAGCGGGCAGGCCTTCGGCCCGGAACCGGGCTGAAACGGAGGCCGAAAAAACAGGAAGATTGAGCAAATGCTCAACTGTTCAAAATGAGATATTTTCTGACCGGAAATGACAATTTTTTCACAAAGGGCTTGCTTTTTTCAAAGACACCGATTATAATAGCATCAGCACCTCGGAAGACCGGGGGAGATGAATGGAGGTTCACATTATGGCTTATCAGATTTCTGATGAATGCATCGCTTGCGGTGCCTGTGCTGCGGAATGCCCGGTTGAAGCGATTTCCGAGGGCGATGGCAAGTACGTGATCGATCCCGAGAAGTGCATCGAGTGCGGTGCCTGCGCGGGCACCTGCCCCGTTGGCGCTCCTGCCCAGGCGTAATCTTCGGATAACGCAGTAATCCCCGGCGTGTATGCGGCGCCGGGGGTTTTTTTCTGCAATCCGGGAATAAAAAAGACCCGGGGTGTTAATGCCGCCGGTTTTTGCATCCCGGGAAAGAAAGGAACCGGTGCCTCCGCGGCGCCGGTTTTTTCCTGTTTTTCTTTATTGGCAAGCCAACTGTTTTTTACAGGGTGGCGGCCATCACGGCCTTGATGGTATGCATGCGGTTTTCAGCTTCGTCGAAGACGATGGAGGCGGGGCCTTCGAACACCTCGTCCGTCACTTCCATGCAGTCGATCCCGAATTTCTCATGGATCTGGCGGCCGATCACGGTATTCAGATCGTGGAAAGCGGGCAGGCAGTGCATGAACCGGCACTGGGGACCCGCGTGATCCATGAGCTGCTTCGTGATTCTGTAGGGAGAGAGGGCTTCGATCCGTTCCGCCCAGACCGCGTCCGGTTCACCCATGGAAACCCACACGTCGGTATACAGCACGTCGGCGCCGGCCACAGCCTTCATCGGATCCTCCTCGAAGGAAAGCTCGGCCCCGGTTTCCCGGGCGATGCGCTGGCAGATCTCCCGCAGATCCGACCCGGGCTGATAGGCCTTCGGCGCGCAGGCGACAAAGCGCATGCCCATTTTGGCACAGCCCACCATCAGGGAATTGCCCATGTTATAGCGGGCATCCCCCAGATAGACCAGCTTTTTTCCTTCCAGGGAGCCGAAATGCTCCCGGATCGTCAGGAAATCGGCCAGAATCTGCGTCGGATGGAATTCGTTCGTCAGCCCGTTCCAAACCGGGACGCCGCTGTATCGCGCCAGATCCTCCACGATCTCCTGCCCGTAGCCCCGATACTCGATCCCGTCGAACATGCGGCCCAGCACCCGGGCCGTATCGGCGATGGATTCCTTCTTGCCGATCTGGCTGCCGGAGGGATCCAGATACGTGACCTGCATGCCCAGGTCATGGGCAGCCACCTCGAACGAGCAGCGGGTACGGGTCGAAGTTTTTTCAAAAATCAGGGCAATATTTTTCCCTTCGCAGATCCGATGGGGAATGCCCGCCTTCTTCTGGGCCTTCAGCTCCGCCGCCAGATCCAGCAGTCCCCGGATCTCGTCCGGCGAAAGGTCCAGCAGCTTGAGAAAATGCCTGTTCTGCAGATGAAACATCGCGTACGCCTCCCGAAAAAAGAGATAGGGCTATTATAGAAAAAAGAGCGGAAACGGTCAACGCAAAAAGGGAGACCCGCATGGTTTTTTTTACTGTTTCCCGCCGGCTTCCTGTCCTTTTTCATTTGCGGACACAAAAAATTTGTGCTATGATAAAGGCCTGACGGGAGGAATCGCCATGAAGGAAAATACGGAAGGAAAAACCAACGCGCAGGGCGTCGCATACGGCGAAATCATCCGGGATTATCGGCGGAAAAAGGGCCTGAGCCAGGAGCAGCTGGGCGAGGTGGCCAATGTCAAGAAAAACGCCGTCAGCGCATGGGAGGCCGGCAGGAGCCGCCCCGATGTGGCTACGATTCCAGCCCTGTGCAGGATGCTTGAAATGCCCATGAACGTCTTCTTCGGCCTGGAAGAAGAGGAGCGGAGCAAAGCCTTTCTGGATAAATTTGACAGGCTGTCTCCCCGGAATCAGGAGATCATCCTGCAAAGGATGGACGAGATGCTCCGCGCGCAGGTCAAGGCCTCTCCGGTCACAGGGGATTAAGCAGAACAATCGGCCGGGGGCGGGCGCCTTTCGCGGACAGCATATCCTCCCGCGCCGGGATTCGCGCAGCCGGTGCCCCCACGCTCATGAAGAATTTCATGAGCCCGTCACATAATGGTCGCCTTCTGATAAGAAACCAACAATACACTTAGAAAGGGGCATCCTGTCCGTTTTTGTATGGGATGCCGCCGGAAATATACATGGAGGACGCACAAAAAAATGGCCAAGTTAATCGGGATCGATCTGGGAACCACCAATTCCTGTGTCGCTTTCCTGGAGAACGGGCGGGCGACGGTGATTCCCAGCGCGGAGGGAGGCCGGACCACGCCCTCCGTTGTCGCGTTTACGAAGGACGGAGAACGGATCGTGGGCCAGGCCGCGAAAAGGCAGGCGGTGACAAATGCCCAGCGGACCTTCAGCTCCGTCAAACGGGAGATGGGATCCGATAAAATCTATACGGTGGACGGAAAGAAATTCCGGCCGCAGGAGCTGTCCGCCATGATTCTGCAAAAGCTGCGGTCCGACGCGGAGGCCTATATCGGGGAGAAGGTGACCGACGCGGTGATTACCGTTCCGGCCTATTTTACCGACGCCCAGCGGCAGGCCACCAAGGACGCCGGGACCATCGCCGGGCTGAACGTGCTGCGGATTATCAACGAGCCCACCGCGGCGGCGCTGGCCTACGGATTCGACAAGATGGTCAGCCGGAAGATCATGGTATTCGATCTGGGCGGCGGGACCTTCGACGTATCCATCCTGGAGATCGGAAGCGATATGATCGAGGTGCTGGCCACGGCCGGAAACAACCACCTGGGAGGGGACGATTTCGACCAGTGCGTCGTGGGTTATCTGCTGGACGCCTTCAGGCGGGAGCACGGCATGGATCTGTCGAAGGACGCGGTGGCCATGCAGCGGCTGAACGAAGCGGCGGAAAAAGCAAAGATTGAGCTTTCGACCAGCAGGGAAACGACGGTCAACCTGCCCTTCCTGGCCATGAAGGGGGCATCTCCGATGCATCTGGAGGTTTCCCTCACGAGAGCCAGATTTGACGAGCTGACGGCGCACCTGGTGTCCGCGACCCGGGGGCCGGTGCAGCAGGCGATGGACGACGCGGGCCTGCAGCCGAAGGATATCGACCGGGTGCTGCTGGTGGGCGGAAGCACTCGGATCCCCGCGGTGCAGGACGCGGTCCGCAAAATGATGGACCGGGAGCCCTCCCGGGATATCAATCCGGACGAATGCGTGGCCATGGGGGCCTGCCTGCAGGGCGGCGTGCTGACCGGGACGGTGAACAGCCTTCTGCTCATCGACGTGACGCCCCTGAGCCTGGGGATTGAGACCGTGGGGGATGTATTTGCCCAGATCATTCCCCGGAATACGCCCCTGCCGTGCCACCATTCCCAGGTCTTTACCACGGCGGCGCATTTCCAGACCAGCGTAGAGATCAACGTGCTGCAGGGGGAACGGGGAAGCGCGTCCGGGAACAAGTCCCTGGGCAAATTCCGGCTGGAAGGAATCCGCCGGGCGCTGCGGGGCATTCCGCAGATCGAGGTGACCTTCTCCATCGATACCAACGGCATCGTGCAGGTCAGCGCGAAGGATCTGGGCACCGGCCGCAGCCAGGAGATCACGATATCCGGATCCGGGAACATGAGCCGGGAAGAAATCGACCGGGCCATGCGGGAGGCCGAGATATACGCGGAGCAGGACCGGCAGAACCGGGAGGCCGCGGAGAAGCACAGCCGCAGCTGGGGAAAGCGGGACGCCGGGGCGGCGAAGGAAGAGGCAGGCAAGTTCTCCGAAGACGACGACGGCGCCATGGACGTTTGATCTCCCTGTGACGGGGAACAGAAAGGACACGGATGTTTGGATATATCGCGCCCCGGATGGAGCAGATGGAAAAGGACAGACAGCAAAGATACCGCAGCGTATACTGCGGGGTCTGCCGGGCGCTGGGGGATTTATCCGGCCAGAGCGGACGGCTAATGCTGAGCCATGATATGACCTTCCTGGCAATTCTGCTGTCCTCGATGGACGAGCCGCCGGAGGAGGAGAGCCGGTACCGGTGCGTGCTGCATCCGGCGAAGGAACGGATGACGATCCGGAGCCGGGCGGTCGAATACGCGGCGGCCATGAACCTGCTGCTGGCGGATCTGAAATGCGAGGATCAGATCCGGGACGAGCACTCAAAACGGGCACGGAAGGAACGGGAACGGCTGGTGCCCGCCATCGAAAAGATCCGGGATGCCTGGCCCGCGCAGGCGCGGGGGGCCGAACAGGCGCTGGAGGCGCTGTGGGCGGAAGAGCAGGCTGCAAAGCCGAACCCGGACCTGCTGGGGAACCTGTCGGGGCGAATGCTGGGAGCGGTTTTCGCGCCGGACTGGATCAGCGAATACTGGCAGGGCACGCTGCGCAGCCTCGGCGAAGGACTGGGGCGGTTCGTATACTGGATGGACGCGTGGGACGACCGGGAACGGGACCGGAAAAAGGGGCTTTACAACCCGCTGTCAAGCCTGCCGGAGGGGGAAAAAAGCGAAGAAGAGATCCAGCGGATGCTGGAGATGATGATCGGGGAAGCCTGCGCCTATTTTGAAACCCTGCCGCTGGAAAGAGATCTTGATATTTTGCGCAATGTGCTGTATAGTGGCGTCTGGCAGCGTTTTGAGGCGATGCGCAAGATGAACGAAAAGAAGGTGAAGAAGCAGTGAACCGGGATCCGTTTGAGGTGCTCGGCGTCTCTCCTTCATCGACGGAAGACGAGATCAAGTCGGCCTACCGGAAGCTGGCCAAGAAGTATCACCCGGACCTGAACCCCGGAGACAAGGCCGCAGAGCAGAAAATGAAGGAGGTCAACGAGGCCTACTCGGAAGCCCTCCGCCTCAAGAAAACCGGCGGAACCTGGCAGGGGAGCCAGGGAAGCGGGGCGCAGGGAGGATACGGAAACCCCTTTGGAGGCTCCTACGGAAACGGATACCGCCAGGGAGGATACGGCTCCTACGGCGGGCAGGGCTACGGGCCATACGGCAGTCAGGGGTCCTACGGCGGCGGACAGCAGTATCAGGGGAACCCCTTTGAAGGATTCGGCTTCGATCCCTTCGCGGATTTTTTCGGCGGCGGATCCGGTCGGACCGAGACCGGATTCCGGACCCGTACCTACGCCAATCCGGAGCTGAAAACCGTGGAAAACCATGTATTGACCCAAAGATATCAGGACGCGATGAATCTGCTGAACCTGATTCCGGACCACGGGGCGGACTGGCACGCCCTGTACGCCCGGGCCGATCTGGGCATGGGGAACCGGATTTCCGCGCTGGATCACGCAAAGCAGGCGGTGCGCATGGCGCCGGGAGACATGGATTATCAGGACCTGCTGAACAAAATTGAGATGGGCCGCCAGACCTACCAGCGGACCCGGCAGTCCGGCGGATATACCTTTGGGGGAGAGATCTGCAGCAATCCCTTTTTGTCCTGCTGCGCGATCAATATCGTATTGAACTGCTGCCTCGGCGGGCGGTTCATCTGCTGCTGAGGCTTCGAAATGGAAGAGAGGCATGAATCATGGGTTTTATGGATAAAATACGGGCGGCCATGACCCGCTTCATGGCGGGACGGTACGGTTCGGATCACCTGGGAATGGCTACGCTGATGGCCGGCGTGGCGCTGTATATCCTGAGCATGATCCTTGGATCCGGCATCCTGAGTTTTCTTTCCTTCGTGCTGTACGGGATCACGCTTTTCCGGATGCTGAGCCGGAACACCGAGGCCCGGAGGATGGAAAACCAGAAGTATCTGCAGATCACGGAGAAATGGCGCCTGGAATGGAGCCGCTTCATCCGTCGGCAGAAAAACCGGAAGGAATACAAGTATTTCCGGTGCCCCAAATGCCGGCAGCTGCTGCGGCTGAAGCGGGGATGCGGGGAAAAAGAGGTTACCTGCGCGAAATGCGGTCATTCCTTTACCACGAAGGCGTGACCTGCGCCGGCTGTGGAACGGAACCGCCGCGGCAAAAGCCTGCGGCAGGAACTGATGGCATATGATTCACCCGAACGGTGCGATTTACGGAGCCGGAACGGAATCGGCTCCATCATCGGACAGGGATGGAAACAGAAAGAAAGGGAGAGAAGCAAAAATGGAGAGGCCAAACGCCTGGAAGGACTACGGAGAAGCGGATCTGAAAGCGGTACAGGAGATCGGGGCGGACTACCGGAAGATGCTCAGCGCCTGCAAAACGGAGCGGGAATGGAACAAGGCGCTGATCGCCCGGCTGGAAAAGGCGGGATACCACAACCTGGAGCAGGACATCCGGGAAGGCCGGACCCTGAAGGCCGGGGACCGGATCTACGCGGACCAGATGGGCAAGGCGCTGCTGACCTTCCAGATCGGGAAGGGGCCCCTGGAGACGGGGATGACCATCGTCGGCGCGCATATCGACTCCCCCCGCATGGACCTGAAGCAGAATCCGCTGTATGAGGACAGCGATCTGGCCTATGGGGATACCCACTATTACGGCGGCATCAAGAAGTATCAGTGGGTCGCCAGGGAGCTGGCCCTGCACGGCGTGGTGGCCGGGAAGGACGGCAGCGTAAAGGAGATCGTCATCGGCGAGGACGAGGACGATCCCGTCGTCGGGATCAGCGATCTGCTGCCGCATCTGGCCCAGGAACAGATGGGCAAGAAGGTTTCCGAGGCGGTGACCGGGGAGAATCTGGATGTCATTCTGGGCGGACAGCCCCTGGCCGGTAAGGAAAAGGACGCAGTAAAGGAAATGCTGCTGTCCATCCTGAAGGAACGCTACGGGATGGAAGAAGAGGACTTCCTGTCCGCGGAAATCGAAGTCGTGCCCGCCGGCAAGGCCCGGGATTTCGGGCTGGACCGGAGCATGATTCTGGGATACGGCCATGACGACCGCGTATGCGCCTATGCGGAGCTGAAAGCCATCGAAGGCCTGCCGGAGATGACGGAGGCAACGGTGTGCGGCATGTTCGTCGACAAGGAGGAAATCGGCAGCGTCGGCGCCACCGGCATGCGGGCCAACTATCTGGAAAACGCGGTGGCCGAGATTCTGGACCGGATGGGGGATTACAGCGAGCTGAAGGTTCGGCGGGCGCTGAAGAACAGCCGGATGCTCAGCTGCGACGTGAGCGCGGGATACGATCCGCTCTACGCCTCCGCCTTTGAAAAGAAAAACGCCGCCTATCTGGGCCGGGGCGTATGCTTTAACAAGTTCACCGGCAGCCGGGGAAAGAGCGGATCCAATGACGCCAACGCGGAGTTCATGGGCAGGCTGCGGGGCATCATGGACGGAAACGGCGTCCACTGGCAGACGGCCGAGCTGGGCAAGGTGGACGTAGGGGGCGGCGGGACCATCGCCTACATCTGCGCCCTGTACGGCATGGAGGTCATCGACAGCGGCGTGGCCGTACTGAGCATGCACGCACCCATGGAAGTGATCAGCAAAGCGGACCTGTACGAAGCGGTCAAAGCCTACAAAGCCTTCATGCTGGAGGGCTGATCGGACAACAGAAAAGGCCTTTCCCGGAAAGACGGGAAGGGCCTTTTTCTGTGCCGGGCATGACGCAGCTGCTTTGACGCGCCTGCGGGGCGCTCCGGCCGCAGGAAAGGGGTTTGCGATTCGCAGGCATAAAACCAGGCCGTCCGGAATGGACGGCCCTTTTTGTGAAAACGCTGATCAGGAGAGCATGGCGGCGCCGATGATGCCGGCCTCGGAGCTGAGGGAGGCGATTTCCAGACGGGGGAGCGGCAGCTCGTTAAAGAGCACATGGCGGGGGAATTCATCCCGGATCGCGTCCAGGAGCAGGTCGCCGGCTTTGCTGACGCCACCGCCCAGGACGATGACCTCGGGGTCAAAGAAATTCGTCAGACCGCCGATCATCTGGCCCATATAGGAGATATAACGGCGGAAGAGTTTCTCCGCCAGGGGATCGCCTTCCCGCTTGGCATCAAAGACGATCTTCGCGTTCACCTTTTCCGGCTTTCCTTCCGCCATGGAGAGAATCAGGGACTCCGGATGGGCGGGAAGCTGCGTGCGGGCCATCCGGATCAGGGCAGTGGCGGAGCAATACTGCTCGATGCAGCCCCGGTTTCCGCAGGTGCAGGGGATACCGTCCAGCTCCAGGATCATATGCCCCAGCTCGCCGCCGATGCCGTGGGCGCCCTTCCAGATGGCTCCGTTGATAATCACGCCGGATCCGATCCCGGTCCCCAGGGTGATAAACACGCTGGAGGAAGAGCCGGCGCTGACTCCGATGACGCTCTCCGCCAGGGCCGCCACATTGGCGTCGTTTTCCACATAGAAGGGTTTATAGATCCGCTGCTGGAACGCAGAGCGCAGCGGGACATGCTTCCAGCCCAGGTTTGTGCAGTTGATCACCACGCCGCGGGCGTCCGCGATGCCGGGGATCCCGGCGCCGATCGAGGCGACATTCTCCAGGGTCAGCTGAGGATCCACCACGGGATCCAGCAGGCCGCGGATGCAGTCCACCATCTGGTCCACCTGCTTCTCAAAGGGCAGATCCCTGCGGGTCGGAATCGAAGCCTCTTTGATGATATGATTATCCTCATCGACGGCGCCGATCTGAATCCCGGTTCCTCCGATGTCCAAGCCAATTTTGATCATGGTTCCAATCCTCCTGTTTCGTCGTGATACATGGAATCCGCGTGCATGATTTTCTGGCTGAGTTCGCGTACGGGGTAGACTCCTCTTCGCCGCAGACTCAGATTGCGGGCGGCCACTTCGATAATGATGGCCAGATTGCGGCCGGGCTTCACCGGAATCATCCGGCGCAGGATGGGCACCCCGAGGATCTCCGTCGTATCTTCATCCAGCCCCAGCCGGTCATAGGTTTTGTATTCGTTTTCATCCCAGGCTTCCAGCTCCAGCACCAGGTCGATGGACTTTGAATTGGTCACCGCGCTGACGCCGAACATGGCCTGCACATCCACCAGACCGATGCCCCGGATTTCCATCAGGTTGCGAATGGGGTCGGGGCATGCTCCGATCAGCCGATCGTCCGACACCCGGCGGATATCCACCACGTCGTCGGCCACCAGCATGTGTCCGCGCTTGATCAGCTCCAGGGCCGCCTCGCTCTTGCCAACGCCGCTTTTGCCGCTCAGCAGGACGCCCACCCCGTATACGTCCACCAGCACCCCGTGACGGCGCTCACGCGGCGCCAGTTCCAGGGACAGATAATGGATCAGCAGGGCCGTAAAGCGGCTGGTGATCTCGCTGGTGATAAATACGGGGATCCCTGATTTGGCAGCCAGATCGAGGAACTCGGGCGGGGGCTGAAGACTGCGGCAGATGATCACGCAGGGCATCGGATACCGGAAGTATTTTTTCAGCAGTTCCTGCCGATGCTCAGGATCCTGCTGCTCCAGATAAGCCATTTCCACGATACCGATCAGCTGGGGCCGTTCCCAGGCAAAATGCTCATAAAACCCGCAGAACTGCATCCCCGGCCGGTTCAGCTCCGGAGACTCGATTTTCAGAATATCTTCCCGGGCGGACACCAGACAGGTCAGGTTCAGATCCCGTTGAAATTTTTCCGATGAAATCAAGCCAGCACCTCCCTAAAAACATCCGCCAGATATCTGGCGACGCCATCCTGCTGGTTGGAAAGGCAGATGTCGTCCACCTGATCCCGGAGGACCGGCCGTCCGTTTTCCATCAGTACCCCGCGGCCGGCGGCGCGCATCATGGACAGGTCGTTCAGCCCGTCGCCGAAGGCGATCATCTTTTCGAGCGGAATATGCAGCAGATCCGACGCCTTTTGCAATGCGCAGCCCTTTGTCGCTTCCGCCGGATTAAATTCCAGGAACCACGGCTTGGAGCAGGTTACGGAAACCCTGCCCGCGAAAAGGACTTCCGCTTCCCGCCGCATGGCTTCAATCTTCTCCGGCTCCGCCATCATGAGCATCTTGTTCCTGGGTTCCTGAATATAGGCTTCCAGATCTCCCACACAGACGCCGCGCAGCATGGACGCTGCCGCGTATTTTCGGGACCAGTCGGATTCCTCGTTATAGTAGAAATACGATCCGTCATAGGTCTGGGCATAGACATGATGCCGCTTGCCGAAGGCAGCGACCGCTTTGCCGGTCTCCGCGGAAAAGGGAGGCGCGGCATGAATCAGCTCGTCCGATCCGGACCAGATTTCCCCGCCGTTGCAGGCGATATACAGGGGCACGGGGGAAAGCTGCCGCACAAAGGGCAGCATGCTCATCCGGGCCCGCCCGCTGGCGGGAATGACCGCTACGCCCGCAGCGGAAAGCGCCCGAAGGACGGACAGCGTATAGTCTGAGATCGTCAGGTCATCCTGCAGCAGCGTATCGTCCAGATCAAAGGCAACCGCCAGGAAGGGAAGGCTCATGCTTTCCAGCCCTCGACGGCCGCCCGCTGGGCCGGAATGCAGGCCTCGAAATGCTTCATATATTCGGTAAAGCCGGCTTCGTCCACGGGATCCGGGGTCACGGTCTTCTGTTTCATGGACGCGAATACCTTCTGGTCCAGATAGTCCTCAAGGGACTCCTGATCCGCCTTATGAATCATATAGGACGCCAGCAGCGCGATGCCCCAGGCGCCGCCCTCCCCGGCAGTCTCCATCACGGTGACCGGGGCATGGATCGCCGCAGCCAGCAGATTCTGGGCCACGCCCTCCGTTTTAAAGAGGCCGCCGTGGCCGTAGACCTTGTCGATGCGGACGTTTTCGCGGGCCATGATTTCCATGCCGCTCTTAAGGGTTTCCATGCTGGCATACAGCTGAACCCGCATAAAGTTGGCCAGATTCATTTTCGCGTCCGGCTGACGGATCAGCATGGGCCGGCCGCCTTCGGCCAGACCCGTTACAGGCTCGCCGGCAAAATAGTTAAAGCTGACCAGCCCGCCGCCGGCAGGATCCCCTTCCATGGCCTTTTTGAACAGGCGGGTAAAGATATCCCCGGTATCCACCTTCAGGCCCATGGTTTCCGCGAATTCCCTGAAGAGGGCGACCCAGGCGTTAATATCGGAGGAGCAGGAATTGCAGTGCACCATGCCGACCGGCTTCCCCGTGGGCGTGGCGACCATATCGATTTCGGGATAGACCCTGGACAGAGGTTTATCCAGCACAATCATGCTGAAAATGGAGGTACCGGCGCTGACATTCCCCGTTCCGGGACGAACGCTGTTGGTGGCCGCCATGCCGGTCCCCGCGTCCCCTTCCGGGGGGCACAGCGGACAGCCGGGCTGCAGATCACCCTCCGGATCCAGCAGGGCAGCGCCTTCCGCGGTCAGATTACCCGCGGCCTGGCCCGCATTCAGAACGCCGGGCAGGATCTCCCTCAGGGACCAGGGATATTTCCGGTCCGCCACGAGGGCATCAAAAACGGAGACCATGCGGGCATCATAATCCATCGTGGCGGGATCGATCGGCATAATGCCGGAGGCATCTCCCACGCTGAGCACCTTTTCCCCGGTGAGCCAGTAATGCACCCAGCCGGCCAGGGTGGTGATGAAGCGGACATCGGGCACATGCGGTTCCCGATTCAGAACCGCCTGATACAGATGGCTCAGGGACCAGCGCTGGGGCATATTGAACTGGAAGGCGTCCGTCAGCTTTTCCGCGGCCTCGGCCGTCATGGTATTCCGCCAGGTGCGGAAGGGGACCAGCAGCCGCATGTCCGCGTCAAAGGGAAGATATCCGTGCATCATGGCGCTGATGCCGATGCCCGCCAGACGGGTAATCTTCGCGCCGCATTCCTTTTCCACATTCCGCTTCAGGTCGGCATAGCTGGCCTGAAGCCCCTTGCGGATGGCTTCCTCGCTGTAGGTCCAGACCCCGTTGTCCAGTTCATTTTCCCATTCATGGCTGCCGGATGCGATGGGGGCAAAGTCGGGCCCGATCAGCACGCTCTTGATACGCGTGGATCCGAATTCGATCCCCAGGATGGCTGCACCGCTTTCGATGATGGTCTTCATAGAACAGACGCTCCTTTTCATCATGAGATATCCCGCTCAGGGGGAGAATCGCAGATGGTTTTCTTTCAGGCGATATCCTATCACATTTCCGGCGGATTTTCAATGAAAAAGAAAAAGGGAAACCGGCAGGAGTTTCTCTTTTTCCGATATATGCACGATGTCCGCCGCGCAGTTTCGTCCGCGGCTGAATTGCGGACAGACCGGGACGCTTTTCCCAGAGGCGGGAGATTACTTCAGATATCGGTTCACAGGCCGCGGGGCTTTCGCTCCCCGGCTGCGCAGGTGACGAATCAGGAGAATGACAAGGAAAACCGCCAGGGAAATCAGGAGCACCGGTCCGAAAAAAACCACCGCAAAATACAGGGTAAAAGGCGGGAAGGGATTGGGATCCGCATAGGTTTCTTCCACGATCTGCTCCAGGGTTTTGGGCACGTTTTCCCGGACGGCCACTGTCCGGCCTGCCACCAGGTCATAGACGACGGCGCTTCCGTCCTCGGTAAAATACGTGACGGAGCCCATGATTTCCCCCGCGGTGATAGGGGCCTCAAAGTCACGGTCGTACTGAACCAGCAGCGATTCCTGAATGCGGCTGGCCATCTGGGCGACTTCCGATTTGGTGGCGATAATCTTTACCGCCTGCGTGTCCGAACGGGCCCGGCAGACAAGCTGAACCCGGCCCCGGTTGGTATCCGATGTGGAATAATTGCTGGTCTCGATGGTGATGGGATTCATCTCATACAGGGAAAGCGGGGTGATGCTGACATACTGGCTGAAACCGTAGTTCATCAGCTTGATGGTATCCGCCCACCGGGCCCGGCGCCCGGTAAAGAAGACGACGGAGATCAGATCCACCCCGTCCCGGCTGGCGGCGCCCACAAAGCAGTATCCGGAATGAGAGTGGGAGCCGGTTTTGATGCCCGTGGCATCGGGAAAATAATACTTGTTCGGGTTGTCGTCGCTGCCGGGGAGCATGTATTCCGATTTTGTCGTAATGGTCCGGGCCCGCTGCATATTGGTGCGGGGAATCGCGTAGGTCACTGTACCGGCGATTTTCCGGAACGTCTCGTTTTCCATGGCTTCCCGGGCAATCAGGGCCATATCGAAGGCCGTTGTATAATGATTGTCGTCATGATAGCCGTGCGCGTTGACAAAATGGGTATTCTCGCACCCGTATACCTGGGCGGTCTGATTCATCAGATCCACAAACGCGGGAATGGAGCCGGAGACGGTTTCGGCAATGACGTTGGCCCCGTCGTTGCCGGAAAGCAGCATCGTCCCGTACAGGACGTCGATAAAGCGGATTTCCTCGCCCGCGTGCAGCCCCATGGTGGAAGAGTCCGCGGGAATATCCATGGCGGTATCGGAGACAATCACCTTCTGGTTCAGGTCATCCACCATCATAATGCCCAGCAGCACGGTCAGGATCTTCGTCGTGGAAGCGGGATAGCGGATCGCGTAAGCATCCTTCTCAAAGATGATTTCGCCCTTATTGGCTGTCATCAGAACGGCGGACAGCCCATAAAGCTGCTCCGGCTCCAGGTTTTCCGGATGATCCGCGTCGTAAGGGGACGCCTCCGGGGAGAGCGTCGGCTCCGGAATGGTTTCCACGGGGGCCTGTGCAAAGGCGGCGCCGAGGTTCGTGCAGAACAGAACAAGCAGAATCAGGGATAAAATCCGGGGACCTTTCACATCGCCTCACCTCCTTCCCCTAAGCGGTTACAATGAATGGAATGACCGCCGCGCAGGCGGTCGGTTTTGCCTCTCCGCCGGCGGGGCCCATGCAGACACGAAACCCTTCCGCGGTCCGCAGGATCAAAGAGCCGCGTCAACCCGCGGCCGGCACGGGCAGCGCAAAGGCGGGGAGCAGGGGGCTGCCCCGCAGCTGCATAAACAGATACAGAATCCCGATCAGGGCCAGATAAAGGGCGAACCAGGCCATGGGAACCCGGGAGATCATCCGAAGCATAAAGCGGATCGCCAGAAAGCCGGCGATACAGGCGACCAGAATTCCGATCAGGGTCGGAAGTAGCTGTATTTCACTGAGATGCCCTTCCTCCAGCGCGTCTTTCCCCTCCATGAGAAGCGAACCCACAATGGCCGGCGCGCTCATCATAAAGGAGAACCGGGCGGCTCCGTCTTTCTTAACGCCGGAAAGGACTCCGCCGGTGATCGTGGATCCGCTGCGGGAAATGCCCGGGGTCATGCCGATGCCCTGGAAAAGACCCATGACAGCGGCCGCGCCGAATCCCGGGGTTTCCTTCCGGCAGGCGGAAGAGCGGCCGCGGAAATCGCACACCAGCAGGAAGACCGCGGTGATCAGAAAGCTGGCGCCCAGAAACCATCCGTTATCAAAGACGGCGAATCCGTCCACGGCGGGAAACAGCTTCTTGGCCAGCACATAGATGAGCAGCGTCGGCACGGAGGCCACAAAGAGCTTCAGAAGCGTCCTGTTCCGGAAGGGATGCAGAATCATATCGATCCATTCCTTTCGGAAAACCACCAGAACGGGGATCAGCGTCCCCACGTGCAGCAGGATATCCAGCATCTTCATGGCCGGCGTATCCGTCTGAATCCCCAGCAGCAGCCGGGACAAAAGCAGATGTCCGCTGGAGGATACGGGCAGAAACTCGCAAAGCCCCTGCATAAGCCCCAGCAGAATGGAATCAATGATCCGCAAGCAGATGCCTCCTTTCGCTCTGCGCCGGAGGGCCAGACGGCGCTCCGGACAAATGAGCTGACGAAGATTATACCATAAAACCCACGGATTGAAAAGTTTCAAAGCGTTGAAAAAAAGCCGGACTGATGCTATAATCCTATCCGGCTTCCGGACGGGGGCGGAGAAGGAGAGAGATACAGATGAAATTAGGAGTCGTGGGTTTACCCAATGTGGGCAAGAGCACGCTGTTTAACGCGATTACCAAGGCCGGGGCGCAGGCGGAAAACTATCCCTTCTGCACCATTGAACCGAACACCGGCGTCGTCATGGTTCCGGACAGCCGGCTGCAGGTTCTGGCGGACATGTATCATCCGAAAAAGGTGACCCCGACCACCATCGAGTTCGTGGATATCGCGGGGCTCGTCAAGGGAGCCAGCAAAGGAGAAGGTCTGGGAAACAAATTCCTGAGCCATATCCGGGAAGTGGACGCCATCGTGCATGTGGTCCGCTGCTTTGAGGACGAGAACATCATCCATGTGGACGGATCGGTCGATCCCGCCCGTGATATCGAAACCATCAATCTGGAGCTGATTTTCGCCGACATGGAAACGGTGATGCGCCGCAAGGAGAAAGCCCAGAAGAATTTCCGGGGCGGGGATAAAAAAGCCGGCGCGGAAGCGGATCTGGCGGACGCGCTGTACGCCCATCTGGAGCAGGGAAAGCCCGCGCGAACCTATCCGGCGGATGAGGACGAACAGGCGATCCTAAACGGATGGTTCCTGCTGACCACCAAGCCGGTCATCTATGCCGCCAACATCTCGGAGGATGATCTGGGAAAGGACGAATCGGAGCTTCCCAGGGTGCGGGCGGTCCGGCAGATTGCGCAGAGCGAGCATGCGGAAATGATTACCATTTCGGCCGCCATCGAGCAGGATATCGCCCAGATGGAGCCGGATGAAAAGGAGGCATTTCTGGAGGAGCTGGGGATCGGCCAGAGCGGGCTGGACCGGCTGATCACCGCATGCTACCACCTGCTGGGGCTGATCTCCTTCCTGACGGCCGGAGAGGACGAATGCAGGGCCTGGACCATCACCCGCGGGACGAAGGCGCCCCAGGCGGCCGGAAAGATCCATACGGATTTCGAGCGGGGGTTCATCCGGGCAGAAGTGGTCCCCTTTGAGACGCTGGTAGAGAACGGATCCATGGCCGCCTGTCGGGAGAAGGGATTGATCCGCAGTGAAGGCAAGGATTACGTGATGAAGGATGGGGACATTACCCTGTTCCGCTTCAACGTGTAAACGCGGCCCGAAAAGCGTTTTCTGGAACAGCGGCCGCCTTCTGCGAAAAAACGCCGCGGGATGCGGATCAGAGTCCTGTCCGACTGCGCACGGCCTGCGGCCTGTAAACACAGGGTCATCACAGGCGAACATATAAAAAACGAACTCAATACAAAACAAACCGAAGTCGGTATGGATGGAACCGGGCACAAGGAGGTGCGCAAATGTCCAGAATGCAGTATTTCTGGAATCGACTGGCCAAGGTGGACCGGAAGGCCCTGTGGCAGACCATGACGCTGCTGAAGAAGCGCAGCGGAAAAAGCAGAATCTGGCTCGCGAAGGATATGCTCAAATGCGCCACCCGGTATAACGCCGGGTATGTGGATTATAAAATCGCGCAGATGTACAAGCTGACGGACGAGCAGCGGAAAACCGTCATTACGAGGGGCATTTCCAACGAAATCGTCCGCAGGATGAATCCGAAGGAAGACTGGCATTATTTCGACGATAAAGCGGAATTCAACGAAACCTTCGCCAGATGGATTCCCAGGAAGTGGCTGCGCATCAACCAGAATACGGATCGGGAAGCGCTGTTTGAACTGTGCCGCCGGAGCAGGGAACTGATCGGAAAGCCCCTCGAGGGCTCCAGCGGGGTCGGCATCAGGAAATACACCCCGGAGGACTGGGAAAATGGGCCGGAGGACTTCCTCAAGCGCCTGACAGCCGACGGCATCGGTATTTTGGAGGAAGTCGTCGTGCAGCATCCTGCCATGGCTTCCCTCTGTCCCACGTCAGTAAACACCTGCCGGATCGCCACGCTGCTGGGGGATAAGCAGCAGGGAATCGTATACGCCTTCCTGCGGATCGGGAACGGCAAGGTCATGGACAACGTAGACTGCGGTGGCATGGCCGCCCGAATTAACGTGGAAACGGGACAGATCCAGACGGTAGGCGCGGATAAGCAGGGCAGCACATTCCTGAAACATCCGATGACGGGGACCACCATCGTCGGCTTCCAGATTCCCTTCTGGGAAGAAGCGAAAAAAATGTGCATGGAAGCCAGCCACGTGATTCCGCGGATGCGCTTCATCGCATGGGACGTGGCCATCACGCCGGAAGGCCCCACCTTCATCGAAGGAAACAGCTTTCCCTCCCACGCGATTCCTCAGTTCGCGGCTCATTACCCGAACGGCATCGGCATCCTGCCGGAATTTGAAAAATTCATTGACCTTTAAAAATTTCTGCTTGCTTTTTTGTGAATACGATGCTAAGATAGTAAAGTATGTGGGCGGTCCTCTGGCCGGTGAACATCGGCTTGTCCGTTCGGGCAGGCTGGCCGGCATATGAACGTCTGAGAAGGAAGGAGGCACATCAACATGAACGAGATCATCCGTTCCATCGAAGCGAAGCAGCTGCGCAGCGATCTTCCCGAGATCAAAGTGGGCGACACCGTCCGCGTTTGGGTCAAGGTTGTGGAAGGTTCCCGCGAACGTCTGCAGGCTTTCGAAGGCACTGTGATTGCCAAGCGCAACGGCGGAATCCGCGAGACCTTCACGGTTCGCCGGGTTTCCTACGGCATCGGCGTGGAGCGCACGTTCCCGCTGCATTCCCCCCGCGTAGACCGCGTGGAACTGATTCGGCACGGCAAGGTTCGCCGCGCGAAGCTGTACTATCTGCGCGAACTGCAGGGCAAAGCCGCCAAGATCAAGGAAGTCAAACGCATTTGATGCTGCCACCCCCGATTTTCGGGGGTTTTTTTATTCCCGGGATTGCTTTTCTTTCTTAATCTGTATATAATGAAGTGATTTTTCAGGAGGTGTCAGTTGTTCACAGGATTTACAGACGAAACCGTGCAGTTCTTTCTGGATTTGCGGTTTCACAATTATACGGAATATTTCCATGAACATCACGCGCGGTATGTCAGCGATGTGCAGCAGCCCTTTTATCAGCTGATCGAAGAGCTGTCCGGAGCGGCGAAGGAAATCGACCCCCATATGGAAATTCGTCCCCACAAATGTCTGAGCCGGATTCACCGGGATACCCGGTTCTCCAGGGACAAGAGCCCCTACCGGGATCATCTGTGGTTCCTTTTCCGCCGGGAGGGGGAGCCCCGGGAGCAATCCGTTTTCCTCTTTGGCGAATTCGGGCCCGATCGGCTGGACTGGGGAATGGGCATCTGGGGAGAGAACAAGGAGCTGATGGAGCAGTTCCGGAAAAAGCTGGCGGCGAACCCGGACGGGAACCTGGCCCTGATCGACAGCATGAACCTTCCGGAACGCCATCTGGGCCTCGGGGGGACCTGGTATAAGCGCATGGAGGTTCCGCCGCAGATTCCGCCCCGGCTGGAAAGATGGTATCGGGCCCGGGAGCTCTACGTGGGCAAGGTGATGCCGGAATACGGCTGGGCATTTTCGGACCGGGTCGCGAAAGAGATGCAGAAGGACTTTCTCGCCATGGCGCCGCTGTATCGGCTTTTCCGCGGGATCATGGAAGAGAACGGACAGCCTGCCGGAGCTTCCGGGAGAAAGTAAGCCTGTTTGGATCCCATACCAGGTATATTTCCGCAGGCGGAACATAAAACGCAAAAAAATAACGCAACGGGAGGAAAAAGAGATGGGCTTTTCTGCACTCAAAAGCGGTTCGGATGTACGGGGACGGGCTGTAGGAGACGATGCGCAGATCACGGAGCGTGTGGCATCCGCGCTGGGCATGGCTTTCGCCCTCCGCCTGGCCCGGGATTTGCATAAGCCGGTCAGCGAGGTCACCATCGCGCTGGGGCGGGACAGCCGGATTACCGGCCCCAAGCTGCTGTCGGCCGCTGCGGACGGGATTCTCCGGGCGGGAGCTTCCGTGATGGATTTCGGAATGTGCACCACGCCGGCAATGTTCATGTGTATCATCACGCCCGGATTTGAGCCGGACGGTTCCATCATGCTGACGGCCAGCCATCATCCCTGGGACCGGAACGGTCTGAAATTCTTTACCGCAGGGGGCGGCATCGAAGGCAAGTATGTGGAAGAACTGCTGGCGGAAGCGGAGACGCTGAACCCGGAAGCGTCGGAAGCCACGGGCACCTATACGGAAAAGCCCTTCCTGCCGGTTTATATGGAGCAGCTCGCCGCACGGATCCGGCAGGGGCTGCAGACCGACGAGGCGGCGCCCCTGAAGGGGCTGCACGTGGTCGTGGACGCGGGCAACGGCGCCGGCGGTTTCTATGCCCGGCTGATGGAGAGCCTGGGAGCCGACACGGCCGGCAGCCAGTTCCTGGACCCTGACGGCATGTTCCCCAACCATATTCCCAACCCGGAAAATCCGGACGCCATGGCCAGCGTATGCGCCGCGGTGCGCCGGGCGGGGGCGGATCTCGGCGTCATATTCGATACCGACTGCGACCGGGCGGCCATCGTGGACGCGGAGGGCAGGGAAATCAACCGGAACCGGCTGATCGCTCTGATCAGCGCCATCCTGCTGGAGGAAAAGCCGGATCGGACCATCGTGACGGATTCCGTCACCTCCGCGGGCCTCAAAACCTTTATCGAGCAGCGGGGCGGGACCCATTACCGGTTTAAGCGGGGATACCGGAACGTGATCGATGAAGCCGTCCGCCTGAACGCGGAGGGCATCGACTGTCCCCTGGCCATCGAAACCAGCGGTCATGCCGCCCTGCGGGAGAACCATTTCCTGGACGACGGCATGTATCTGGTCACGGTGCTGATCATCCGCGCCATGCGCATGAAGCGGGAGGGGAAATCTCTTTCCGATCTGATCGCCGATCTGAAGGAACCGGCAGAAAGCCGTGAAGTCCGGCTGAATATTCTGGAAAAGGATTTCCGCACCCGGGGCCAGGAAGTGATTGATCTGATTCAGCGCCACGCGGAACGGACCGGGGGATGGCATATCGCGCCGGATAACCGGGAGGGGATCCGGGTTTCCTTCGACCTGAACGGGCGGAAGGACAGTGGATGGTTTTTACTGCGGCTGAGCGTGCACGATCCGGTGCTTCCTCTGAACTGCGAAAGCGATGAGGCCGGCGGCGTCCGGCAGATTCTTTCCGCGCTGTACACGGTGCTGAAAGGGGAGCGGGGCATCGATCTGAGCCCCCTGGAAAAGGAAATCTGAAGCCGTTCCGGCAGGCGGTTTCCCGTTCTGATCCCATAACGGGCAGCCGGCCCGCCTGCCGGTCGTCAAAAGACAGGAGAATGCATTGAATAACATTAACTGGTATCCCGGGCATATGGCGAAAACAAAGCGCCAGCTGGAGGAGCAGATCCGGCGGGTTGACCTGGTGATTGAGCTTTGCGACGCCCGACTGCCCTTTTCCTCCCGGAACCCGGATCTGAACCGGCTGATCGGGCACAAAAAGCGGGTCCTTTTCCTGAACAAGGCGGATCTGGCGGATCCCGGGATGAGCCAGCAGTGGCTGCGGTTTTTCCGGGACCGGGGGACGGAAGCCGCCCTGATTCAGGCCAAAGCCTTCCGCGTCAAGGAAATCCTCGGCATCCTGGAAAGCCAGACCCGGGAGGCTGTTGAAAAAGCGGCGGCAAAAGGCGTCCGGAAGACCGTACGCATGATGGTGGTCGGGGTGCCCAATGTGGGAAAGAGCACCTTTATCAACCGGCTGCACGGCGGGACCATCGCGAAAACCGGAGACCGGCCGGGGGTGACGAAGGCCAATCAGTGGATCAAGATTTCCGACTGGCTGGAGCTGCTGGATACCCCCGGCATGCTGTGGCCTCGGCTGGACGATCAGCTGGCGGCCCGGCGGCTGTGCTACCTTGGGACGGTCAAAGATGATGTACTGGATCTGGACGATCTCGCTCTCAGCCTGCTGAATGATCTGGCGGAGACCGTGCCGGACCGGGTATGCGAAAGATTCCGGGTAGAGGATCCGTCCCTGCGGGGACTGGAGCTGATGGAAGCCGTATGCCGGGGGCGGGGATTCCTCGTCAGGGGCGGTGAATATGACTATGAACGGTGCTGCAGCGTAGTACTGGATGAATTCCGGGGCGGAAAGCTGGGCAGAATCACGCTGGAAAGGCCGGAGGAGCGGACGCATGGCGACGAGAAAGAGCAGGCAGGAGCGGGTGCAGGAGCTGCTGACCTTTGACGCAAAATGGCGGGATCTTGGGCTGGTGGCCGGAATCGACGAGGTCGGACGGGGCCCGCTGGCCGGAGATGTGGTCACGGCCTGCGTCGTTATGCCCCCGGAGCCGGTTATCCTTTGGGTGGACGACAGCAAAAAACTCTCGGAAGCGCGCCGGGAAGCGGTCTACGAGGAAATCATGGCCCACGCCCTGTATGTGGGCATCGGCCGTATCGGCCCGGAGGAAATCGATCGGATCAATATTCTGGAAGCGACAAAGGCTGCCATGCGCCAGGCGGCCGATCAGGTGCCGGCGGACGCTTTCCTTGTGGACGCGGTGCGGGAGCTGGGGCTGAAGGGCAAGGAGATCGCCATCATCAAAGGGGACGCGGCCTCCTATGCCATCGCGGCAGCCAGCATCGTCGCCAAGGTAACCCGGGACCGGGAAATGCGCCTGCTGGACGAAAAATATCCCCAGTACGGCTTCGCCCGGAACAAGGGGTACGGCACGGCGGAACACATCGCGGCCCTGAAGCAGTACGGGCCCTGCCCGTGCCACAGGCGGAGCTTTATCGGGCATTTTGTGAGCGACACGTAAGTGGACGATTTCGTCGGGCGGTTTGAGAGAAAGATGAAATCAGCGGCATATGAAACAGGCGTCCATGGAGAGGAGATCGCCGAGCGGTATCTGACGGACCGGGGAATGCGCTGCCTGGAGCGGCGATACCGGGAAAAGGGCGGAGAAATCGACCTGATTATGGAAGAAGGGGAGACCCTGGTTTTCGTGGAGGTCAAAGCCCGTTTTTCCGATCCGGTCAAAGGAAACGGGCTGCGCGCGGTGACGCCGGCCAAGCAGAAAAAAATCGCCAGATGTGCCATGCTGTTTCTGATGCGGCGCGGATGGCTGAATCGGCCGATGCGTTTCGACGTGATTGAGATCAATCGGGATGGGATTCTCCACGTCCCCAACGCGTTTCAGCCGGGAGGCATAATGTTTTGATGAAGGAATACAACGATGCGCGGTATGCTTCCCGCCGGGGGCGGGGACTGAGTTTGCTTTTCCTGCCTATGATGGTGGCGGGGCTTTTGATGCTGTGTTTCCCGAGTGCCGAGGCGGAGAACCTGCTCATCAACGGCAGCTTTGAAGCCCTTGACAGCAATGGGGTGCCGGAGGGGTGGACAGAGGACGCCTATGTCCGGGACGCCGGGTATACCGTCTTTTCCGTGACGGAGGAGGATGCCGCGGACGGAAACCGCGCCGTTTCCATCCGGAATATCGGGGAAAACGATGCGCGCTACGCCCAGACCGTGGCTGTGGAGCCAGAGTCCCTTTACTGCTTCAGCGGATATATCAAAACGGAAACCGTAGAGGGCGGGCGGGGCGCCAACCTGTCCGTCGAAGGGCTGTATGCCTTCAGTGAAAGTCTTTACGATACGGAAACGGAGTGGCAGCGGATCGAGTGGTACGGGGAAACGGGCGAGGATCAGTACAGCGTAACCCTCTTTGTCCGGCTGGGCGGTTACAGCGGCGAAAGCACCGGTCAGGCCTGGTTTGACGATCTGCGGCTTGAAAAGGTGCAGATCGTTCCCGGGGAGGAGATCGCTTCCCGCTGGTATAAGCAGCAAAGCATCGGCGTGTACGACGAGGAGGAAGAAGAGGAAGAAAGCAGCGCATCCGCCGCGTGGCCCCGGCTGATCATGCTGAGCCTGCTTTATTCCGTCATCGCGATCCTGGCGATGCAGGGGGTTCGCCGCAAGGCGGCCCGCGGAGATTTCGACGGCCGGACGAGTCTTCTGGGCGGAAACAGCCTCTTTTACGGGGGACTGCTGCTGGCGCTGGTCCTGCGGGTGGTTCTGAGCTTCTTTGTGCAGGGCTATATGGTGGATGTCAACTGCTTCCTCTCCTGGGGGAGCACCATGGCCAGCGTGGGGCCGGTGCAGTTTTATCCCGCAACCAGCTTCTGCGATTATCCCCCCGCGTACACCTACATGCTGGGGCTGTGCAGCCTGATCAGTCAGGCGGTTCCCGGTATCGGCGACGGCATGACCCGGGTGGTTTTCCGCTTCTTTCCAGCGCTGTGCGATGTGCTGGCCTGCCTGGTGCTGGACCGTTTCCTGCACCGGAACAAGCCCGATCTGAGGCCGGAAACGCGCCGGACGGGGCTGCTTCTGCTGGCGTTTCATCCCGTAACCGTTCTCAACAGCGCCTGCTGGGGACAGATGGACAGCGTGCTGTCGCTGCTGCTCCTGCTGGTGGCCTGTCTGGCCATCGAAGGAAAATGGCATCTGGCTTTCCCCTGCTATATGCTGGCGGTCCTCGTTAAGCCTCAGGCGCTGATGCTGGGCTTCCTGGGGCTGATGGCAGCCATTTTCGTATGGGTCCGGGAAAAGGAATCCCATCGGTCCATGATCCGGGGGCTGCTGGGCGCCGCCGCGGTGCTGCTTGTAATCGTGGTTCCGTTCAGTCTGCGACAGGATCCCTTCTGGATTATTTCCCAGTACCAGGAGACCCTGTCGTCCTATCCGTATGCCACCGTCAATACCGCCAATTTCTACTATCTTTTTGACGGAAACTGGGACAAGATTGCAAATCCGTCCGTACCTGGGGCCTGCCTGGCGCTGGCTGTGCTGACAGCGGCCTACGGGAGATACCTGTTCAGCCGGGGACGGAAAGCCTGGCAGCTCCCGTGGATTGAACCGGCCTTGGCCTGGTGCTTCAGCCTTTTCTTTGCCGGGTGCGCGTTCCTCCGCCCCGCCTGGACCGTCATGGGCACCGGCGCCATGGCGTTTGCGTTCCTGGTAGTGCTGGGGCTGTTTATCCGGAAAGGGGACATCCGCTTCCTGCCCATGATGGGCGGACTGCTTTTCCTGATCCTGTATGTATTCGGGATCAAAATGCATGAACGGTATATCTTCCCGGCTTTCCTGCTGCTGGCGCTGGCTTACGGGCTGCAGCGGGACCGCCGGATCGGATACGTGCTGCTGGGCATAACGGTAACCGTCTTTCTGAATGAAGGCATCGTCCTGGATAACAGCATCCGCCTGGGCTCCTCCATGGGGCATCTGAACGCGGATACCCATGTGCTGGCACTGATCCTTTCGGCCCTGAACTGCGGGATCACCATCTATGCGGCGGTGCTGTCCGTGAATATGGCGCTAGGAAGCGAAAAGCAAAGCCCTGCGCGGCATCTGATCCGGTCATGGACGGACGATAACCGGCTGCACTGGCACAGGGCGGATACGCTGGTGGTTTCCGCGCTGCTTGCGGTATACAGCGTTCTTTCCCTGGGTACCCTTGGCAGCACCAAAGCGCCCCAGACGGCATGGACCTCCACGGCCTATCCGGAATCGGTGGTGCTGGATCTGGGGCAGGAGCGGGACAATTTTGTGATGCTCTATTTTGCCAGGGTCAGCAAATACGACTTTTCCGTTGCTGTCAGCCGCGATGGGGAAACCTGGGACGATGAAACCTGGGCCCAGATGGATCAGGGGCAGTGCTGGAAATGGAAATACGTGACGGACAGCACGGAGTCCGACACCGGATCCCGAACCTATTCATCCGGGCGGCACTGGTTTTCCGGCCGATATGTCCGGCTGACGGCGCACCAGATCAATCTGGCCCTGTGCGAGGTGCTGTTCCGGGACGGGAACGGACAGATTCTGCCCGTGGCTTCTGTAAGCCGTCAGGACGGGGATGATACCTCCCCCCTGTATTCCGATCCGGCCTGTCTGATCGACGAGCAGGATACCTTCGAGGGACTGCCCGTATACTTCCGTTCTGAATATACCGGAGCCGGGGATGAGACGGATCCCGCGGTGGCCCAGCCCTCCTGGTGGAACTCTACCTACTTCGACGAAATCTATCATGCCCGCACGGCCTGGGAGTTCCTGACTGGCGCCGCGCCCTATGAGACCAGCCATCCGCCCCTGGGCAAGATTCTCATCAGCTGGGGCGTGAGCCTGTTCGGCATGACCCCCTTCGGATGGCGCTTCGCGGGGGCAGCAGCCGGCATTGTGATGCTTCTCGGCCTCTATCTGATCGCGAAGCAGCTGACCAAAAGCACAGCCCTCAGCGGATTCGCGGCGGGGCTGATGGCGCTGGACTGCATGCATCTGACCCAGACCCAGATCGCCACCATCGACAGCTATCCGGTCCTGTTTATCGTGTTTGCGTTCTTCTTCATGCTGCGGTTTATTCAAACGGATTTCCGCAGGGAAAAGCAGGGAAGGATGCTGACGGATCTGGGCCTGAGCGGACTTTGCATGGGGCTGGCCATCGCCAGCAAATGGATCGGCATCTACGCCGGTGCGGGGCTGGCCGTTCTGTTCTTCTGGCACGGGTTCCGCGTGATGCTGATGGACCGGAACCAGCGTCTGAACAGGGAAGCCCCGGCGGAAAACGGCACGTCCGCGGCCCGGATTTTCTTCCGGCTGTGCCTGTGGTGTCTGCTGTTCTTTGCAGCCATCCCGGTAATGATCTATCTGGTATGCTACCTTCCGTATTTCGCTTACCGGCACTTCACGTCTCTGCGGGATTATCTGGAAGCGGTGTGGAATGCCCAGACCGGCATGCTCGATTATCATGCCACTCCCGGGCTGGGCATGGATCACCCCTTCTATTCCCCCTGGTATGAATGGCCGGTCATCGGGAAACCCATGTTCTACGCCACGAAGCAGTATGTGTTCGCGGAGGATATTTCCTCCAGCATATTCTGCATCGGCAACCCGGTCATCTGGTATACGGCCATCCCGGCGCTTGTGATTTGCTGCTGGATGTGGGTCCGGAACCGTGAAGAAGGCATCCGGGATCTGGAAACGGGCAGAATCAGCCCGGACTGCGATGAAGCCTTTGCCCGAAGCGGCATGGATACCGGGCTGGTGTTCCTTCTGATCGGCTTCCTGGCGCAGTACCTTCCCTGGACGCTGGTGCCCCGGGGAACCTATATCTATCATTATTTTGCCAGCGTTCCCTTCCTGATCCTCGGCATTACGGCGGTCTTCTCCCAGGTGGTTTTGCGCCGCAAGCAGGCCGGAAGGATGCTGCTGGCCGCCTTCTGCGTCCTGGCGCTTGGCGCGCTGGTGCTTTTCTTCCCCTACGTAACGGGAATTTACGCACCGGTCACCTGGCTGGACGCCGGAAAACGGTTCCTGAGAATCTGGTATTAATGATGCCGTTTATGGGGCGAAACCTGCGGAGGAAAGAAAGCCTTATTCCGTACCGGTCATTTCACGCATAGACGCGGATGGGCAGATGCGGTCCGTATAAACCGCCGGTATGTCAGGGCTTCCGTTTTACAGCCCAGGGTGATTCCGCTGGACGAAAACAATCGCGAGAGGGGAGAAAGATGAACGGGCAGATGGCACAAACCCTGAGCTTCGGACTCAGCGGCGTTTCCGGGTTCCCGGTGCAGGTGGAAGTCTTTTCAGCCGGCGGGATGCCCGGCATGGAGATTATCGGACTGCCGGATGCCTCCGTTCGGGAGAGCAAAGAGCGGGTCAATGCCGCGATTATCAACTCCGGACGGGAAATACCTCCCCGACGGATGACGATCAATCTGGCGCCGGCGGACACCCGAAAAGAAGGACCTTCCTTCGATCTGCCCATCGCGGTGGGAATCCTGGCAGCCTGCGGGCAGCTCAACCTGTCCCCCTCCGTTGACCTGACCCGAACCGTCCTCTTTGGCGAACTGGGCCTCGACGGACGGATTCAGCCTGTCAACGGCGCCCTGTCCATGGTCATCTCCGCCAGCGAACAGGGACTGCGGGACGTGATCCTGCCTGCGGACAATGCCATGGAGGTGGCCTGCATCCAGGGAATGCGCATTTATCCGGCGAAGCATCTGTCGGAGGTGATCGGACATCTGGAAGGTGCTCACCCGCTGTCTTACCAGGCGCAGCAGGATTACAGCGTTCTTCTTTCACGCCCCGAGGAAGGAGGCATGGACCTGAAAGACGTACGGGGACAGGCAGGCGCCAGAAGGGCGCTGGAAGTGGCTGCTGCCGGCGGGCACAATATGCTGATGATCGGCGCGCCGGGCAGCGGCAAAACCATGCTGGCCCGATGCCTGCCCGGAATTCTGCCCCCGCTTACGTTTTCGGAATCCCTGGAAACCACCCGGATTCATTCCATCGCCGGGCGGCTCGCTCCTGGAGCGGGACTGATGGTGCAGCGGCCTTTCTGTGCGCCGCACCACAGCGCGTCCGTCGCCTCTCTGGTCGGGGGCGGGGCCAGCGCGAAGCCCGGAGAAGTTTCTCTGGCGCATAACGGTGTCCTGTTTCTCGACGAAATGCCTGAGTTCAGCCGCGCAGCCCTGGAAGCCCTCCGCCAGCCCCTGGAGGACGGCGTGGTATCCATCAGCCGGGTGCGGCATCAGGCAAAATATCAATCCTTTTTTATGCTTGTTGCGGGCATGAATCCCTGCCCCTGCGGATACTACGGCAGCCGGCAGCGCGAATGCCGATGCTCGCCGGTGCAGATCCGACATTACCTCGACCAGGTTTCCGGCCCCCTGCTGGATCGAATTGATATCCAGGTGGAGGTGGACTCGGTACCTGTCTCCGAAATCCGGAATGCGCCGGCCTCTGAAAGCTCTGCTGCGGTTCGCGGCCGGGTGAATAAAGCCCGGGAGATTCAGCAGAAAAGATATCGCGGCACGCGTATCCACTGCAACGCACAACTGGACAACAAAGGCATTCAGGCCTACTGCCGCATGGCGCCTGAGGCGGAGAGCATGCTGCATTTGGCTGTGGATCGCATGAGGCTGAGCATGCGGGCATATCATCGGGTGATCAAGGTGGCGAGAACCATCGCCGACCTGAACGGAGCGGAAACCATTGGCCTTGCGGATGTGGCGGAAGCCATTCAATACCGGGAGCTGGACGCAAAATACTGGGGGAAATAAGGAGCAAACAGGATGAGCACATATTCCCGGAATGCCTGCCTGGCCTGGCTGGCCAGCGCAGGTTTGACCCCATCGGAAACAGAAGCCCTGCTCCGGGAAAATCCTGACCCGGTGTCCCTTTACAGGGAATGGACCGGAGGAAAACGACCAGAAGCAGCGCAGGGCCTTTCCGGCAAACTCCAGGAGATGCTGACCCATAACAGCGCCGCGAAATGGATGGATGCCTGGGAAAACGTCATGCGGAAATGCGAGATACAGGCTGTGACCTTTCAGGACGCGGCCTATCCGGATCGGCTGCGGCCTTTGGGAGACGCACCCGCGGTGCTGTTCTATCAGGGGAATCTGAGCGCGGTGTCCGACGGACTGGCCGTCTCCATGGTAGGCAGCCGCAGCGCCTCATCCAGGGGGCTGGAAGCCACCACGAAGATCGCGAAAAAGCTGAGCCAGGAAGGAATCCGAATCATCAGCGGGCTGGCGTACGGCATCGATGCCGCTGCCCATCAGGGATGCCTGAAGGGAGGAAGCCCCACGGTGGCGGTGCTTGGATGCGGGCTGGATCAGGATTATCCTGCGGAAAACGCAGGGCTGAAAAGGGAGATTCTGGCCCGGGGCGGAGCGGTCATCAGTGAATACGCGCCGGGCGATAAGCCCCTGGGATGGCATTTCCCTTTCCGGAATAGAATCATCAGCGGACTGGGAGACTGCATCATTCTGATGGAGGCTCGGATCCGGTCTGGCTCCATGACCACCGTACAGCATGCCCTGGAGCAGGGAAAGGATGTTTTTGTATACCCGGGGGATCCGGAGAGCATTAAATGTGAAGGAAACCGCCAGCTCCTGCGGGAGGGTGCCATTTATTTTACGACCGCGGAAGATCTGATGGAGGATATGCGGTGGCTTGACAAGAAGAATGTTGTGGGGCAAAATAGCGTGGACAGCGGGGAGGAGGCGGAAGCTTCCATGACGCCCGACGAAAAGCGGGTCTGGAAGGCGTTGGAAGGGGAAGACCGCGGCTTCGACGAGCTTTGCGGGATAACAGGCTTTCCGGCCGCCCAGTTGAACGTTACGCTAAGTATGCTGCAGATCCGAAACCTGGTCCGGGCGCTTCCGGGCAAACGATATCAACGAAACCAGCTGGAATGACTGGTGGGAGAGGAATGAAAAGATTTTTATGGCAACCAGGACAGTAACAACCGACACCCAAAAAGCCCCCAAAGCCGCCAAAACGGTGAAAACAGCGGCGAAGAAAACAACGGATGGGAAGAAAGCCGGCGAGCCGAAAACGAAACTGATTATCGTGGAATCCCCCGCGAAAGCCCGGACGATCAGCAAATATCTGGGCCGCGGATACCATGTGGAGGCGTCGCAGGGACATGTGTGCGACCTGCCGCGCAGCCAGATGGGAGTGGATCCGGCAAACGATTTCGAAATGAAATATATCACCATCCGGGGGCGGGGAGAGATTCTGGCACGTATCCGGAAGGAAGCCAAAAACGCGAAAGAAATCTATTTCGCGACAGACCCTGACCGGGAAGGGGAGGCCATCAGCTGGCATCTGTTCCATGTGCTGGGTGTGGATGAAGACAAGCCCTGCCGGATCGAGTTTCATGAGGTGACCAAGAGCGCCGTGCAGGAGGCGATCCGGAACCCGCGCAAGCTGGATATGGGCCGTGTGGACGCGCAGCAGGCCCGCCGGGCGCTGGATCGGCTCGTTGGGTATGAGATCAGCCCGCTGCTCTGGGCCAAGGTCAAGAAAGGGCTCTCCGCAGGACGAGTCCAGAGCGTCGCCACAAAAATGGTGGTGGATCGGGAAAAAGAAATTCAGGATTTCATTCCTGAAGAGTTCTGGGATATCAACGTAAAATGTGCTGTCGGAAAGGGCGGAAAGGCCTTCTCTCTGGATACCCGTCTGGTTTCGATCGACGGAAAAAAAGTGAAAATCGCTTCCGCTCAGGAGGCTGACGCGGCGGTGGCCCGGCTTCAGAAAGCAAAGCTGACCGTGCAGGATGTGAAGGCGAAGGAGCGCAAACGGATGCCTGCTCCTCCCTTTACGACCTCCAGCCTCCAGCAGGAAGCCAGCCGAAAGCTTTCCTTTACCACATCCCGCACCATGCAGGTGGTTCAGCAGCTGTATGAAGGCGTGGATCTGGAAGGGGAAGGGACACAGGGCCTTGTCACCTATATCCGTACGGACTCCGTCCGCGTAAGCCAGGAAGCCCTCGCCGCGGTTCGGGCGTATATCCCCGAAAAGTTCGGTCCTGCATTCCTGCCGGAATCGCCCCTGGAATACAAGGGACGGAAAAATGCGCAGGACGCCCATGAAGCGATCCGGCCCACGGATGTGCGCAGAACCCCGGAATCCATCCGGGCCTCCCTGTCCCGGGATCAGTATATGCTCTACCGTCTGATTTACCATCGCTTTGTCGCCAGCCAGATGGCGCCGGCCGTGTACCAGACGCTGTCCGCGGATATCGGGGACGCGGAGATAGGCCTGCATTACTATGGGGAACATAAAACCTTTGCCGGGTTTACCACGCTGTATGAAGAGGGAACGGATGAGGATACGGAAAGCCGGGAAACCATGCTTCCGGATCTGAAGCCCGATCTGCCGGTATCCGTAACCGGGATCGATCCCCAGCAGCATTTTACCCAGCCGCTTCCCCGGTATACGGAAGCCAGCCTGGTCAAAACCCTTGAGGAAAACGGCATCGGCCGTCCTTCCACCTATGCTCCGACCATTTCCACCATCATTTCACGCGGATACGTAACCCGGGAGAAAAAGCGCCTGTATCCCACGGAATTGGGGACCACGGTCACCGGGCTGATGCAGGATTACTTCAGTCAGATCGTTGATACGGAATTTACGGCGGACATGGAAACCAGGCTGGATGAGGTGGAAGAAGGCCGGATCGAATGGAAGCAGGTCCTTCGGGATTTCTACCCGGATTTCGAGAAGGAGCTGGCCGTCGCTGAAAAAGAGATCGAAAAAGTGGAAATTGAGCCGGAAGTAAGCGACGTGGTCTGTGACCAGTGCGGCGCCCTGATGGTCTATAAAATGGGCCGATTCGGCCGTTTCCTGGCCTGTCCAAATTTTCCGGCCTGCCGGAATACCAAACCAATCCTGACTTATCTGGAGGCGCCTTGTCCCAAGTGCGGCAAACGGCTGCTGGAAAAGGTCAGCAAAAAAAACCGGAAATTCTACGGATGCGAAGGGTATCCGGACTGCGATTTTATTTCCTGGGATAAGCCGGTGACGGAAAAATGCCCGAAATGCGGATCGCCCATGGTCGAAAAGCAGAACAGCCGTCAGGGGATCCAGCATGTTTGCGTAAACGAAACCTGCAGGTACAGGAAAACCGTGCAAGCGCCGGGGGAAACAAGTGATGAGTGATAAGAAAGCCACCGTGATCGGGGCGGGGCTGGCCGGCAGCGAGGCTGCATGGCAGCTGGCTCAGCGGGACATTCAGGTCACGCTGCTTGAAATGAAACCGGTGCATTTTTCCCCCGCCCATCATGCCCCTGATTTTGCAGAGCTGGTCTGTTCCAACAGCTTTCGAGGCGATCGGCTGACCAACGCGGTGGGTTTGCTGAAGGAGGAAATGCGACGGCTGGATTCGCTGATTCTTTCCTGTGCCGAGGCGCACCGGGTTCCGGCGGGCGGCGCACTGGCAGTCGACCGGGATGGTTTTTCCCGGGAGGTGACAGAGCGAATCCGCTCCCATCCGAATATTTCCGTCCGGCTGGAAGAAGCGACGGAAATTCCGGAGGGCCCGGTAATTATCGCCACAGGCCCTCTGACCAGCGAAAAGATGGCGGAAGCCATCAAAGCTCTGCCAAATCTGCAAACTTTGAATTTCTATGATGCGGCGGCCCCGGTGGTGACCCGTGAATCCCTGAACATGGATCGGGTATTCCGGATGAGCCGATACGGCCGGGGGGAAGATTATCTGAACTGCCCCATGACCGAAGAGGAATACAACGCCTTTATCGACGCGCTGCTTTCCGCCGAAACCGCGGAGGTTCATGGATTTGAGGAAAAGAAGGTCTTCGAAGGCTGCATGCCCATCGAGAGCATGGCCCGAAGGGGCCGGATGGTCCCCGCGTTCGGGCCGATGAAGCCGGTGGGGCTTCGGGCCCCGGGCACGGAAGGCGAGAAACCGCCCTTTGCCGTGGTTCAGCTCCGGCAGGATGACGCAGCGGATACCCTGTATAACCTGGTCGGCTTCCAGACCCGTCTGAAATGGCCGGAGCAGAAGCGCGTTTTCGGCATGATTCCTGGACTGGAAAACGCCGAATTTGCCCGATACGGCGTCATGCACCGGAACACATTTCTGAATTCCCCAGGCTTTCTGAACGAACGGTTTGAAATGATTGACCGGCGCCAATGTTATTTTGCCGGCCAGATCACCGGCGTGGAAGGGTACGTGGAAAGCGCCGCCAGCGGGCTGGTTTGCGGCATTTCGCTGGCGAGGGACCTGCTGGGTCTTTCGCCCCTTGTTTTCCCTTCCTGCACAGCCATCGGAGCCATGGGGCGCTATGTGTCCGTGCCCAATTCCGGATTCCAGCCCATGAACTGTACCTATGGGCTGCTGGATGACCTGCCGGTGGAACCCGGAAAGCGCCGGATTCGCAACAAAAATGAGCGGTATGAAAAGATCGCCGAAAGGGCCCTGAATCATTGGGCCAGTCAAATGGATATGGTAAGAGAAGGAGTGATCAGTCCATGAGCAGCAGCCCCTTTAAGGGAACCACCATCTGCGCGGTGAAGCGGGACGGCCGCATCGCGATAGCCGGTGACGGTCAGGTCACCATGGGGGAGAATACGATTTTTAAAACCACGGCCAGGAAGGTGCGCCGGCTTTATCATGGGCAGGTGGTCGCCGGGTTTGCGGGCAGCGTGGTGGACGCGTTTACGCTGTGCGAAAAATTCGAGGAAAAGCTGCAGCAGTGCGGGGGCAACCTGGAAAAAGCCGCCGTGGCGCTGGCCCAGACCTGGCGGGGGGATCAGACCATGCGCCAGCTGGAATCCATGCTGATTGTAGCAGACAGCGAGCACCTGCTGATTCTTTCGGGAACCGGAGAGGTCATTGATCCGGACGAAGGGATCGCGGCCATCGGGTCAGGCGGAAACTACGCACTGGCCGCGGCTCGCGCCTTGGTTCAGAATACAGAGCTGAGCGCGGCGGAAATCGCGGAGAAAGCTCTGCGGATCGCGGCCAGCATCTGCGTGTTTACCAATGACAATATCATCGTGGAAGAAGTATAAAATGAAGCCTGCTGTTCATGCGGCTTTCCCCGCAGGGCACACAAGGCCGAGAGGCTGCCTGTGCGGATGCGCGTGAGAGAGAAGAGAGGGGAAGATCTATGGAACTGACGCCCAGACAAATCGTCCATGAACTGGATCGCTATATCGTCGGACAGGATGAGGCGAAAAAGTCCGTCGCCATCGCTCTGCGGAACCGGTATCGGCGCAGCCGGGTGGATGAAGCCCTCCGGGAGGAAATTTCGCCAAAGAATATTCTGATGGTAGGTCCCACCGGCGTCGGCAAAACCGAAATTGCCCGCCGCCTGGCCCGGCTGGTAAACGCTCCGTTTATCAAAGTGGAAGCCACAAAGTTCACGGAGGTCGGCTATGTGGGCCGGGACGTGGAAAGCATTATCCGGGACCTGACGGAAAACGCGATCCGTATGGTCCGGAAGGAGCATGAGGAAAAGGTGATGCCACGGGCCCGGGTGCTGGCGGAAGACGCCCTGGCGGATCTCCTGTCCAGAGGACCTAAGAGGGGCAGCGCCCCCGGCAATCCGCTGGATTATTTGCTGGGCCGGCAGAAGGAACCGGCTGTTCCGTCGGAGGAAAGCTCCGCCCTGGCCCGCAAAAAGGAGGACATCCGGCAACAGCTGATGCGGGGAGAAATCGAGGACACCGAGCTGGAAATTGAGGTCGAGGAAGAGATGCCGACCCTGGAGCTGGGCGGAAACAGCATCTCCCTTGGGGATATGATGGGGAATATGATGCCCCGCCAGACGCGGCGCCGTCATGTAAAGGTCCGGGATGCACGCAAGATCCTGACGGAGCAGGAAGCTGCCAAGCTGATCGATAATGATGCCGTGCAGGAGGAGGCTATCCGCCGCACGGAGCAAAACGGCATCGTCTTTATTGATGAGATTGATAAAATCGCCTCGTCCTCCGGCGCGCACGGTCCGGATGTCAGCCGGGAAGGCGTGCAGCGGGATATCCTGCCCATCGTCGAAGGCTGCACGGTCAACACGAAATACGGCCCGGTCAAAACGGATTTCATGCTCTTTATTGCCGCCGGCGCCTTCCACGTCAGCAAGGTTTCCGATCTGATTCCGGAGCTGCAGGGCCGTTTCCCTGTGCATGTACAGCTCAACAGCCTGACGCAGAAGGACTTCGAGCGGATCCTGACGGAGCCGGAAAACGCGCTGACCCGGCAGTACAAAGCGCTGCTGGCCGTGGATCGGGTGATGCTGGACTTCGATGACAGCGCCATCTCCGCCATTGCGCAGGCTGCATGCAACGCCAATGACAATCAGGAGGATATAGGCGCCCGCAGGCTGCATGCGATTTTTGAGGAACTGCTGGAAGATATATCCTTCAACGCGGGAGATGAAAATATGCCGCCTTTCGCGCTGACCATTGACGCCAAATATGTGGAAGACCATCTGAAAGAAGAGAATAAAGCGCTGGATCTGAAAAAATATATTCTGTAAACGGTTTTCGCGCTGCAAAATGAGCCGATGCCTGTCGCATGTCAGCACCGGCTTCTCCTGTTCAGGTTGAAAAGGGAAAGAATTGCAGCGCTTCGGGTACGACAGGAAAGAGAGGATAAAAAGATGATCCGGAAAATCGCCATGATCGGAACCGGCAATATGGGTTCCGCCATTCTTCGCGGCATCGTGGAAGCCAATTATGTCCGGGCCTCCCAGCTGATCGTCTTCGACGTCAGCCGGCGGAAACTCAAGGAAGTGGAAGAAGATATTCCTGGAATCACCCTTGCTGCAGACTGCCTGGAGGCGGCCCAGACCGCAGATCTGATCATCCTGGCGGTCAAGCCCATCTACGTCCGGGATGTGCTGGATGAAATCCGTCCTGCGCTTTCCGGAAAATCCGTACTCAGCATTGCAGCCGGGTGGACTGTCGGAATGCTGGCGGATGCTCTCCGGGGAACCGGGGCCGCATACATGCGGGTCATGCCCAATACCCCTGCGCTGGTGGGAGAAGGAATGACAGCGCTTTGCGACGACACCACCTTTTCCCAGGAGGATTTTGAATACGCGAAAGGCATCTTCGACGCCATCGGGAAAACCCGGGTTCTTCCGGAACGCCTTTTTGACGGCGTGATTGCCATTTCCGGCAGCAGCCCTGCCTATGTCTATATGATGATCGAAGCCATGGCGGATGCCGGGGTTCGGGAAGGCTTGCCCCGGGCGTATGCCTATGAAATGGCGGCTCAGGCCGTGCTGGGTAGTGCGCTGATGGTGCTTTCCTCCGGTACCCATCCCGCAGCGCTGAAAGACGCGGTCTGTTCTCCGGGAGGAACCACCATTGAAGCAGTCGCAGCACTGGAACGCTGCGGATTCCGGAATGCCATTATGGAAGCCATGAAAGCATGTGCGGATAAAAGCCGGGAGATGTCAAAATCCTGAGAAATGCGGGGGCTGAAATCATGCCGGAACAAAGAAAACACGTAAACATTTACACCGATGGCGCCTGTAGCGGCAATCCAGGCCCGGGCGGCTGGGCAGCTATCCTGGAGTTCGGTCCGCATCGGAAGGAAATCTCCGGATACATGGCTGGAACCACCAATAATCGAATGGAACTCTTCGCCGCTATCAGCGCGCTGGGCGCTTTAAAAGAGCCCTGCCAGGTCAGCCTGTATTCCGACAGCGCTTATCTGGTAAACGCCTTTAACGAGCATTGGATTGATGGATGGAAAAAACGCGGCTGGAAGAACGCAGCGGGGGAGCCTGTTGAAAATCAGGATCTCTGGTTTATTCTGATGGCGCAGACAAGAAAGCATCAGGTTACGTTCTATAAGGTGAAAGGTCATGCGGATCATCCGGAAAACAATCGCTGCGATGAGCTGGCCAGAGCCGCGATCAGTGAATTCCGCCGCCTTAATCCGGACGTTGAGGCAGAAAAGAAAGAAGGGTAAAACCCAGGTCTCCGCTGACTGCCATGCGAAAAGCAAAGAAGGGTAGGATTGTTCCAACTATTCGCGAAACCACAGTTTTACGAATAGTTGGCCATATAAATCGACAGGAAGCCTGAAGGGCTGCCAGATATTGGCGTCTTAGGCTTCCTGTTTGATTTTTGGGATCGTTTTACGCAGATCAATGGATTATGCCACACTGATTTCATTAATCAGCTTTCACGCTGATACCATTACAAGCTTTAAGTCCGTTTGAAGGCCGCAATCCGTTCAGGACTGCGGCCTTCTTTCCAAAACAATGTTTTGATGAAAGCTTATTACAGTTTCTGCTGATCGTTATATTCTAAGGAAAAATCCTTCCGCAGACCGCTTTCCAGGACCAATGTTTCCTCTTCCACCGCCGGATAATCCGTTCTGAACGTCAGACTGCCGTTTCCAGCGTCTTCCACCAGAACCCGGACCTCCTTTTTGCTGTCCAGTGTCAGATCTTCAGCCCCTCCGGAAACGGAGATTTCATATGTATATATTTTTCCCGCATCCGCTTCCGTAAAATGAATTGTGAATGCAAACGGTGCATCCGTTTTTCCGCCTTCGGCTTCCATTGTGATGATAGTCACCTCAGGCAACGGAGCTCCCTCCTCCAAAGCTGTCACCTGAATCTGCCAGGGTTCCTTTTCCCGGAAGGATCTGCCGTTCATCCGGACGGATCCGGACAGGACATAATCTCCCTCCGCGCTGTATACACAGGTAAAGGCCGGCAATTGGGCAGACTCAGTCAGGGAAACAGACATCCGGCCATTATACAGATCCGCCGCGCTGAGGGTAAAGGACTGCGGCTCGCAGAGGCTCACGCCCGGCAGGTCCGTCAAAAGCTGCATGGTATAGGTATAGGTTTTTCCCGCATCCGCTTCCGTAAAGTGGATAAATCCAAACGGAACGGAAAGCACAGGATGGCCGGCGGTCATCACCGCGCTGATCTCTGTCTTTTCCGGCAGCGGCGCGCCTTCCTCCGCGGTCAGCAGAAGGGTAAAAAGATCCTTTGCGGTGCTCTCGCGTCCTGTCAGACAGATTTGGGCATTCACACTGAAATCTCCGGCCGCGGTATAGATGTTCTCAAACAGGATGGTGTCCCCGCTCCGGCTGAAATAGAATTTTCCTTCCTTATTATCCCGGGGCGTCACATGAATTAACCGGGCTGCCGGCACCTGGATACCTTCCGGACAGGCTGTAACGGAGATCAGATACACGTATTCCTGATCGCAATCCTCCGTATCAAAAATAATCTGTCCGAAGTCCAGTACGCAGGATTTACCTTCCGTTGGTTCCACGGTCAGGGTTTGCCGCTCCGGCATGGGTGTTCCATCCTCGGCGGTCACCGTAAAGGTCCAGCTGTCTCCCGGCAGGAACTCTCTGCCGGTGATGGACATGGCGCCTCTGAGGCGATAGGAGCCAGAGACTTCATAGGTATTGACCAGCTGAACCGGCTTGCCGCCTTGCACACCCAGCGTCCCGTCTCCCCGATCCTCCACAAGTACGGTCAGGGTTTCCGGCGCCGCATTGATCGTGCTGACCGTCTTTCCGTCCACAGACAGCGTATAGGAATAGGTTTTACCGGCATCCGCTTCCGTAAAGATAATGGGTCCAAATGTAAAGCTTTCATCCACAAACGGCTTTACGGTCAGCCGGGACTGTTCTGGCATAGGTGCGCCTTCCTGATCCGGTGTCAGCACCAGATCCCAGGCATCCTGGGGCGTCGCCGTACGGCCGGTCAGGCTCAGCGTTCCCTGGAAATCAATGCTCCCGGACGCTTCGTAGACCACATGGAATTCTGCCACGGGATCCGTTCCGGGCTCCACTTCCAGAGCCAGCTCGCCCGTAAAAGGATCCGTGACGGAAACAGTGAATTGTTTCGGTTCGTCATTGGTAATCCCGGGCATTTCTCCGTTGAATTTGACCTGATAATGCCAGGTTTTCCCCACATCATCCAGGCCGAAACGCAGCGTTCCCAGATTGATTTCCAGCAGGTCGTCAGCGGCCCACTTCACCTGAAGTTCATTCTCTTCCGGCATAGGCGCGCCTTCATCCTCCGCGTCAATCTGCACATTCCAGACATCCGATTTCAGGAAATGACGTCCCTGAATCAGGACGCGGACCGGCAGCGTCATAGACGCGCTGGCCTCATACGTATTTTCAAATACCGGCGCTTTTTCTCCTTCCGGAGGCTGAACCGTAAGCGTTCCGTCTCCGTTGTCCGTCACAGTCAGGGTCAGTCGCTTTTCCGCTTCCGCGGTGACCCCGGCCGCTTCCGCCTGCTGGTGAATGACATATTCATAGGATTTTCCGATGTCTGCTTCGGTAAAATGCGCGACGCCAAACGTGGCTGAAGTGATTTCATCCTTTGCGGGGCAAAGGGTTATGTCGGTCAGATTATCCGGCAGCGGTGTTCCCTCCGCAGCTTCCAGGGTAAAGGCGGAGCTGTCCTCGGGCAGCCAATCCCGGTTCTTCAGCACCACAGAGAACGCAAGATCCGCTTCCCCGCTTGCATGGTAAAAGTTTTCAAACCGGAGGCTGCCGGCGCCTTCCGCACCTTCAATCGTCAGCGTGCCATCTCCGTTATCCAGCACATGGATTTCCAGGGTCTGATCCGGAGCGTTGGTAACCATCGCCGCTTCTCCACGGAGACCCACTGTATAAAGGTAGAGCTGCCCCGCGTTCGCCTCCGTAAAGGTGACGGAACCAAAGCTGAACGGGACTTCCCTGCCCTCCTCCGGTGCCAGCTCCACGGCCCAGAGCTCCGGCTGCGGAGCGGACTCTTCCCGGCTGGCCAGGGTAACAGTCCATGCATCGCCTGGATGATAATCCCGGTTCACGATTGCCATCATCCCAGCGAGGTCAATTGTTGCCGACGCGCTGTATACGCTGGCAAAGACCAGGCTGTCTTCCTCCAGACTGGCTTCTGCCTTCAGGGTACCGTCCAGCTGATCGGTGATTTTTACCTGGAAAGTAATCGGTTCGCTGACGGTGACCCCTGTGCAGTCGGTGGATTCGGTTATCGTATAAGTATAGGTGTTTCCGGCATCTTTCAGCGTATAGTCGATGGTACCGAAAAGAATGTCCATTTCCTGGCCATCCGTCGGTAGCAGCTTGATGGTGGTTTCCTCCGGCAGCGGTGCGTCAGCGCTTCCGGAAATCACATACTGCCACGCTTCCCCTTCCATAAAGGATCGTCCGCTGATGGTTTTCTTTCCGTTGAGCGTAAGGGAACCGCAGCTTTCATATGTGCTTTCCAGCATAATGCCGGATTCGGGAAGCATGCTTTCGATTTTCAGCGTGCCGTCCAGCTGATCGGACACCTGAACCTTGATCTCCATCGGTTCCGTATCTGTGACGCCGCCGATTTCACTGGCTTCAGAGAGTGTATAGACATAGGTTTTTCCGATATCTTTTTCGGAATAGAGAATGCTGCCAAAGTCAAATTGAATGCCATTGCCAAAGAGCGGACTCAGCGTGATCTCTGACCACTCAGGCATGGGGGCGTTTTCCTCCCCTTTTACCTGCAGCGTCCAACTGTCCCCAGGCTGGAAATCCCGTCCCGTCAGCGTTTTTACGCCCCGGAGCGGGAATGCTCCATTCGCCCGGTACATGCTTTTCAGCAGCACAGGCTTCGCCTCAATGCCCAGTTTCCCGTGTCCCCTGTCGTAAACATGCACGTTTATCTGAACTGGCTCCGGAACAGCGACACCTGGCATCTCGCAAGTCACAGTGAGGGTATAGACATAGTTCAGATCCGCGCCGGCAACCTCTTTGAACCAGATCGGATCAAACAGGATGATCGTATCCGCCGCATTCGAAACGGTAAATTCGGTTTCTTCCGGCAATGGGGTCCCTTTATCAGCGCTCAGACGGAATGTCCAGGCGTCTCCCGCCGTAATGGAACGGCCTTCAAAGACGTGATTCAGCGTCACATTCAGGAATCCCTGTGCATAATACGCGCTGTTCATCACGACCTGCTCCGGAGCCGTGCTCAGCTGCAATGTGCCGTCTCCTCCGTCTGCCACGGATACCCGTACGGTTACAGGATCCGATGCCTCAATGCCCGGCGCGGCGCAGGATTCGGTCAGGGTATAGACGTACTCCCTGCCCGCATCAGCGAGATCGTAAACAATCTCAGGGAATACGAAGGTATATCCTTCATCCGTATACGCATTCGGAGCTACGGCAGTTTCTGCGGGCATCGGCGTTCCTTCATCAGCACTAATGGAAACGAGGATGGGATACCGCTCGCTCGGCTTCCACCCCTGAGCCAGCCCAGTTCCGCCGATATTCAGAGCAGACGAGGCTTCATATCCTGTAGCAATATGCAGATCCCGTCCATCCAATGAAGAGCGTACCTGCAGGCTGCAGTCAGGCGCCATATCCACCCGAACCTGGAAAAGATGATCCGCATCCAGCACCAGCCCAGGCGTCTCACTGGATTCAACGATTGTATAGGTGAAATGCTGTCCGATATTCGCTTCCGTAAAGATGATTTCTCCGAAATCAAATGCAGTTTCATTGCCTGCATCGGGCTTCAGGATCAACTGTGTCTGCTCGGGCATAGGTGCATTTTCATCCCCGAAGAGTGTCAGCGCAATCTCGTCACCCGGCTGGAAATCCCGGCCGGAAAGGGTGAGCGTTCCGTTGACTTCCAGGGGGCTGTCCGCGGCAAAGCGCTGTACAATTTCCAGTTCCGGAGTGCTGCTTAGAATTTGGAGCGTACCATCCGCCTGATCGGTTACAATCAGATCGAAAACGGTATCTTCCGCGTTGATCACCCCAACGCCTTCTCCATCAGAAAGGAAATGATAGCGGTAAGTCTTGCCGGCGTCCGCCTCTGTAAAGCGCACTGTCCCGAAATCGAAGTCAACCGTTTGCCCGCTAAGGCACTCAAAGGTCAGCTCCTGGATTTCCGGCAGAGGCGTGCCTTCATCTGCCTGCAGCGTAACAGTCCAGTGATCCTCCGGCAGGAATGCGCGGCCGGTGATACGCATCGTTCCCGCCAGGCGGACCTGTCCGTCAGAAGCATAAACATCCCGGAATACAGGACCGTCTTCCCCTCCGCTCGTAATCAGATTCAGAGAGCCATCGTCTTCATTCTTTTCCAAACGAACCAGCAGAACCATGGGCAGCTCCGAAGAAACGCCTGGCTGCTCGTTTTTCTCTGAAATGGTATAGCTGAACGTCTTTTCCAGATCTGCTTCCGTAAAAGAGACTGTTCCGAATGAAAGAACGACGGTATCCCCTTCGGTGGGCGTAACCGTCACTTCTGTCTTTTCCGGCATGGGCGTGCCCTCTGGAGCGGACAGGAAGAATGTCCAGCTGTCCCCTTCCCGGTATTCCCGTCCAGACAGCTGCTTGCTTACCTTCAATTCAAACGGAATAGAGGCGGGAACCTGTTCTACCTCTTCTGCGGACCCCTCCTCCGGCTGCGCTGCTTCAGAGG
>CADBTC010000028.1 GCA_902797445.1 uncultured Eubacteriales bacterium
GCAGAGCCGGGAAGGGAGGAGAAATGGAAAAAATCTTGTGGATTTTGGGGTATACCTTCCTGGAGATCAGCCCCGAGTCAGGCTTTTTCTCGTATGCGTTCAACATCCTGATGATGGTCGGATTATGGGGCATTTTTCAGAAATGCGGCCTCAAGGGATGGAAGGCGCTGGTTCCGGGGCTGCGGGAAGCCGCCCTGGGTCAGGCGGCGGACCGGGAAAAGGAAGGACGGGTCCTGGCGGCTTCCCGGGTGCTGCAGATCGGGCTGCGCGCGGTTCAGATCTTCCTGGAATCCAGCGAAAGGGAAAACCTGATTGACTTTCTCGACATCGTGCAGGTCCTGGCGGCGCTGGTATTCCTGATTTACTGGGCGCGCGTGTGCCTGGGGCTGATCGAGGTGTTCGGACAGAAAAAGCCCTGGATCATCCCTTGGATGATTGCGGAGGCAATTCCGGCCTGCATGTGGGGCTGGATGAAGCGGTATCAGCCGCAGTGGACGGCGGAAGAGCTCAAGAGCGAAGCGGCGAACTACTTTTCCGGCAGCAGGGCGGAGGTGCTGGACCAGGGGCTGACGGTCAACCTGGAAGAGCGTACCGCCACGGAATTCTTCAAGAAAAAGTATCTTCTGCGGGATATTCATATGTACATTCAGCCGGGGCACATGGTGCTGCTGCTGGGAGGCTCCGGCGCGGGGAAGACCACCTTCCTCAACGCGGTGAACGGATATGAGCCGGCCCGGGCGGAGGTAGTGCTCAACGGCCGGAACATGTACAAAGAGTACAAGGACATGATGTATGACATCGGCTTTGTGCCCCAGATGGACCTGATGCGGGGGTCGGACAGCGTCTACCGGACGCTGATGGACGCGGCGGCGCTTCGGCTGCCGGAGAACTTCTCAAAAGAGCAGCGGCAGGCCCGGGTGGAAGAGGTCATGCATATCTTCGGGCTGACGCCGGTGAAGAATAACCTGGTGGTCAAGCTTTCCGGCGGGCAGCGGAAACGGCTGTCCATCGCCATGGAGTTCATCTCCAATCCGTCTCTGTTCATTCTGGACGAGCCGGACAGCGGGCTGGACGGCGTCATGGCGCGGGAGCTGTTCCAGCGGCTGCGCCAGATCGCGGATCAGGGAAAGATTATTATCGTGATCACGCATACGCCGGACCGGGTCATCGATCTGTTTGACGATGTGATCGTGCTGGCAAAGGATGCCAACCGTACGGGAAGGCTGGCTTTCTTCGGGCCGATTCCGGAGGGGCGGGCTTTCTTCGGCAAGGAAAAGATGGAGGAAATTGTCAAGTCCGTGAATCGGACGGAAGAGGGCGGAGATGGCAGGGCGGACGAATTTATCCTGAAGTTTGCGGAGGTGCAGCATGGCAGAAGCGCATGAAGGAACATCCGCAGGAACGAAGCGGATCCGGAGAATCCGGCACAGGGGCCGCGCCAGCCAGGTCTCCATCTATCTGGGCAAACAGCTTCGGTTCTTTATCAATGAAAACGACTGGAAGGTTCTGCCGATGGCGGCGGTCATCTCCGCGCTGGTGGGGATGGTGATCCGCAGCCGATTCTTTATCAATATGGAGGGCAGCCTGATCAGCGGCTTTGCCCTGACCTGCGTCGCCATCTGGAATGGATGCTTTAATTCCATTCAGTCGGTCTGCCGCGAGCGGGCCATTGTCAAGCGGGAGCACCGCAGCGGCATGCATGTATCCTCCTACGTGGCGGCACACATGATCTATCAGCTCCTGCTGTGCCTGGCCCAGACCGGGCTGACCATGTACGTCCTTGTGCTGATGGGGATCAAATTCCCGGAGAAGGGCTTCATGACGCCCCTGATGCAGATCGATATCGGGATCAGCATGCTGCTCATCACCTATGCCGCGGATATGATGAGCCTTTTTCTCTCCAGCATTTCCCGCACGACAACGGGGGCGATGACCCTGATGCCCTTTGTGCTGATTTTCCAGCTGGTTTTCTCCGGCGGGATTATTCCCCTGCCGGAATGGAGTCAGAGCCTGTCCTCTTTCACCATATCCAATTACGGGATTCAGACGATTGCCGCCCAGAGCGGATATAACGAGCTGCCCATGGTGACGGGCTGGCAGACCCTCAGCGGGATGCGCGACACCGAGATCGGCGGAGAGGTGACCCTGGGTCAGATCCTGGATGTCATGAACAGCAAACCCGTACAGGAACGGCGGGATCTGGTGCTGGTGGACAGCAGCTGGATGGAGGAGAAAACCGGTGCAGAGGCGGGAACGCCTGGCGCGTCTGATCAGACGCAGCCTATCGCAGGCGAAACGGGAGAAACACCGGCGGTGCCCGTTCTGACGCTGGGACAGCTGGTGGATTTCCTTCAGGAGCAGCCCATGCTGCAGGCCAACCGGGACAAGGTTTTTAACGTGCGGGCAAAGCTGTCGGACCTGTTTGAAATCTTCGGGGAGGAGAAAGTCCGGGAAATCGTGCAGCGGAAAACCGCCGAGGCCAGCTACAAGGAAGAGTATGAGCGCTCGGAGGAGAACATCTGGGGGAACTGGACGATGCTGATCCTCTTCATCCTGTTCTTCTCGCTGCTCAGCACCGTGGTGCTTAAACGAATCGATAAGGATAAACGGTAAGCTTGAATCAGAAAGGCGCAGGCCGGGCTTTGCGGCCCGGGATGCGCAATGGACGGGTATATCAGGCGCGTGCTTGCAGGACAAGCCGCGCTTTTTTTAATGCGCGCAGTCCGGACAGCCGGACCTGTCTGCGGAATCCGCAGGCGGTCAGGTACGCCTTTTAACTACGCGGCACGCGGAGATTTTGCGGAAAAGAACGGAGGACGGGCAGCGCGGCCGGCGGGCTCGGCGCTCAGCAGAGAGGCGGATCAGCACCGGGCGGATGAAAAAACGGCGTGACTTTCGTCACGCCGCAGTGTGCAGCCGTATAATCCTCAAAAAAGCGATCAGGCTTTTCCGTCGCAGCCCAGCACGTCC
>CADBTC010000029.1 GCA_902797445.1 uncultured Eubacteriales bacterium
ATACTGCTGGTTCATCGTTTTCCCTTCTTTTTACTCTCCCGTATTTGCGAACAAAATCCCATGCGCATTGGCATACGTTTCCGCCGCTGAGCCAGCCGCGCCGTATATCACCAGATAGGAATGGCATCCGCTGAATGCATCCTCTCCGATTTCCGTCACGGTATCCGGAATATACGCCCGCAGCAGCGTGCGGCAGTTTTCGAAGGCACGGGCTTCAATGACGGACACCGTATCGGGGATCCGAATCACCCGTATCGGCAGTCCGGCAAACGACTCTTCCTCAATAATGGACAGTTTCGGCGGCAGAAGGAATGTCTCCTGGATTTCCGGAATCGTGCCGTCCGTAATCAGCAGCACAGTGCTGTCCACGGAGAGCATCCGCCCATCCGTCCCTGTCCAGCTGGAAACGCCGTCCTGTGAAACGTCCGCAGGCATCTGCTCCATCAATTCGCGCAGGGCTTCTGCGTCGCTCAGATCCAGAAGCACCATCCGGTTCCGTTCACAGGCCAGCTGCCGCAGGGCGGTCAGGCCGCGGATATCCAGCTCGTACAGCTGGTTATCCGCGCAGTTCAGCTCCTCCAGAGCCGTATTCCGGCTCAGGTCCAGCTCCGTCAGTTCGTTCCCGGAGCAGTCCAGTTTTTTCAGCGCAATCAGATACCGGATTCCCTCCAGGGTGCGGATGCCGCTGTCAGGCAGCGAAAGCTCGGTAATGGCTTCGATTTCCGGCTTGTCCAGGTGCCCGCTCCCGTCCGTGTCTGCGGCCAGCATCAGCGCGCGGAATGTCTCGTCCGGGAAACGGATCTCATCAATCGGGATATAGTACAGATCCGGATCGAATGCCACCAGCTGGTATTCCACCGCGTGGCACACCGGGCATACCCGATCCTCCACTCCGCTGTATTCCGGCGTCGGCAGAATACGCAGCTTCCATTCGCCGAAGGAATGCTCCTCGCAGCATTCCAGGGCGTGCACATCCATCACCTCCTGGCAGATATCGCACAGATCGATCGCCAGGCCCTTTGAAATCTCCGTCGGCGGAGCGATGACCTTCGTCCGTCCGCATACATGCGTATGCGCGGGAGAAACCTGTATGTGGAAGGTCCGGATATCCCCGTCTCCGTAATCGATATAAATGGTATCATCCCGGCCGTTGATCGGCGTAAAGTCCAGAATCTGATTGCCCTGGAAGCACAGCTTTCCGTTCCGGGTGTCCGCACCGCCCCGGACAGACAGGCGCACATTGCCGCTCTCCGTCCAGGCCAGGCATTGGCTCTGCGGATCCACCGTAAACACCGAAATGGACTTCAGCTCCTGATCCACCGCTTTCAGATAGTTTTCTGAAGCTTTATAATCCATCGCCTGCTTCAGGGCAAACTGAACCGCAGAGCCACCCACCGGCAGGATCATATCGATATTGTCCAGGATCAGAACCTTCATCAGATTATCCATATACTCTTCCGGATTGACCGCCCATTTCTGGCTCTCCACGTGAGTGGTCCGGATATCGGTCGGAATGACCGCCGTGGTTTCCTCCGGGAAGATCAGTACCTCGGATTTGATCAGGCTGAAGCGGACCGGAATGGATTGGATCACCCTGCACAGCGCGTTCGCCAGCGTAAAGTCTTCAGACGACTCGCCATTGAGGAGGCCTTCGATGAATGACAGATATCTGTACATGGTGTACATCGACTCGGTCTCATTGGCGACCCCGATCAGCCGTTTGTACATTTCCTTATTATCTCCGGCCAGGGCCTCGATCACCTTCACGACATCGTCGTAGTGCTCCGCTGCTTCCTCCAGGTCTTCAAAAATGCTCACCGCATCGTCAATGATCCGCCAGAATTTCAGGATGCGTTCCGCCTGCCGGACGCCTTCCATCATCTGATCCTTCATGTTCTGGATGATCAGTGAATCAAAGTAGATCGGGATGCTGCCCTGCAGAACGATCTTGTCCCCGGGATAGAAGTACATCTTCGACAGGGAAGCCAGTTCGCCCGCCTCATAGTATATTTCCCGGATCACGTGCCCGTTGGAGTAATGGATCAGTTTGCCTTCCTCAACGCCGGTAATGGCGGATTCGACGCCGTAAAGCGTTTTGTCGGACACGTTCTCCAGTTCGGCCTGGAACACATAATTGGTTCCGTAATAGGCGGCATCCGGAACGGTATAAGTCAGATGCATGGCCTCTCCTGCCAGGACAGACAGGGGCTCCGCCACCGTATAGGTGCGCTCGATCCGCTCATGGAACGGTTCCAGCGTGCCGGTCAGATTCACCGAGGGATAGTACATGCCCGCATCGTTTCCGGCCAGATACCAGTGAATGGAGGTGCTCTGCCCCCCTGAAAGCCTTCCGATAGAGCGGACAGCGCTTTGCTGCGCTCCGCTCATTCTGGCCAGCTGCATGCCGTCGGGAATATTCAGCTCCGCCCTGCAGTTCTCCAGCGTGTCCGTCATGGAGTGATTCATGACATACAGTTCTACGTCATACATCTCCTTGGTCCATTTTACCTCCCCGTAGATGATGATGTAGAAGTATTCCGACACCGGATAGACGGTCACATCTTTCTTTTCATTACGGAAATAGATCACAATTCCGTCCGGCAGAATCGGCGGCTTGCCGCCCGGGCCGTAATACGTCCAACCCGTCCCCGTTGTGCCGCCTGAAATCCATTCGCCCCTGTGATTCTGGAACAGAACCATGTCCAGTCCTTCCATGGAGGCTGAGAAGCCAAGATGAACCGCGTATTTGTAAACATGCGTATTCTCCGGCGCGTCCGCGTCAATGCCCGCCGCAATGATCTCCTCAAGCGTCATCTCCGTCGCGGTCAGGGATCCTTCCACCAGATCCCGGCTGCTCAGGCCGATCACGGGGATCTCGCAAATCCCGTCCTCCGAGGTAACCGTCACATTCAGCGACCGGGGCACGCGGCCTTCCGCGTAAGCCGCCACCTTCATCTGTCCGATCGGCAGCAGATGAATCACCTTGCCGTCCGTGTCCGTGGTCAGAACGCCTTCCCCGTCGTTTTCCGTCGCCACCATGAGATTCACTCCGGAAATCGGCGCCAGCGTTTCCGCATCCACGACCGTAAAGCGGGCATAGGCATATTTTGTCAGATCCGGATCCGTCTCTCCCGTCCGGGGGGACTCTTCTTCCTCCCTCTGGCCGCAGGACTCGCATGCCCGCCAGCGGAGGCCGGTCTCAAAGAGGGTCGCCTCCCGTTCCGTCGTCCACTCTCCAAAGGCATGGGAAATCATCGGGAGCACCCTGATATCGGTCCTCACCTCGCAGCGGCTGCAGTGGCGGGATTCCTCCCCTTCCTGCGTGCAGGTGGGTTCCACGTCTACAACCGTCGTTTCCGCAAAATCATGGCCCAGCGGGTCCACCAGCTCGATATAGCTGTATCCGCAGATGCTGCAGACCCGCAGCTCGGATCCGCCCCGTTCGCAGGCAGCGGGGGTATCCACCGACACCTGGTAAAGGTGTTCATGATTATCAATCAGCGTAAACGGCCACCCCTGCTGCTCCGCCATCAGATGCGCAGCGGAGTTGGAATAGCAGTAGATAATGAGCTTTGGGCAGTTCACGAACGCATTGGCATGCACGCTCGTCACCGTTTTCGGAATCTCAATGGACTGCAGATTGGCGCAATTGGAGAATGTATTGGCGCCAAGGGCTGCGAGGCCGTCGTGAATCACCACGCTGATCAGGCCGTTACAGCCCGAGAAGGTGTATTCCGGGAGCTCCGCAATGCCGCTGTGCAGATAGATGTTCCGCAGTCCGATGCTGTTCTGCCAGATGCCCTTTCCCAGCGCCGTAATGCCCGCGGGGAGCTCCAGCGTATACAGTCTTTGGGTATTGGCAAAAGCATAGGAGCCGATGCCGGCCAGTCCGTCCGGCAAAGCACAGCCCGTCATGTTTTCCGCACCGTAGAACGCGTAATCCGAGATGCGTTCCAGGCTCGCCGGCAGGCTGATCTCCTGCAGGCTCGTCACGCCCCGGAAAGCATGCTTCGGAATCACCTTCACGCCCTCCGGCACCGTCATGCTCCGGATGCCGCTTCCCAGGAAGGGGCTGGAAAAGACGTCGTTTCCGTCTCCCCAGCTGTGTGTGACCAGGTTATTCGATGAATTGTACGTTTCCGTCCATCCCGCCGGATAGTTGATCTCCGTCAGGTTTGGACAGTTTTCAAATATACGGGCCGACATCCCCGTCACGCCGTCCGGCAGCTCCACGCGTCTCAGCCCCGTGCACCCGTTGAAGGCGTACGCGTGGATCTTCCGCAGGCTTTCCGGCAGCGAGACCGACGTCAGTCCCTCACAGTTCGAGAAGATCCGCGCGCTCAACAGCATAATTCCTTCCGGCAGGTTCATTTCCGTGATCGCCTTGCATTCCGCAAAGGCATACACACCGATCTCCGATACGTTCGCCTTCAGATCCGCCCCTTTGATGCCGCTGCCGTAGAACGCGTAATCCGAAACGCGCGCCAGGCTCGCCGGCAGGCTGATCTCCTGCAGCCCTGTCAGCCCCCGGAAAGCATGCTTCGGAATCACCTTCACGCCCTCCGGTACCGTCATGCGCCGGATGCCGCTTCCCAGGAAGGGGCTGGAAAATCCGTCATAATTATCTCCCCAGGAATGCGTGATGCTGTTGTTTGCGGAATTGTAGGTTTCCGTCCACCCCGACGGATAATTGATCTCCGTCAGGCTTGGACAGTTTTCAAATACCCGGGCCGACATCCCCGTCACGCCGTCCGGCAGCTCCACGCTCTGCAGGCCTGTGCATCCGCTGAAAGCGTATGCATAGATCGTTTTGGTGCTGCCGAAATCGATTTGTGTCAGCCCGCTGCAGCCGCTGAAGGCATGGTCGCCCAGCAGGCGCATGCAGTTCCCCAGCCGAATCGTCCGCAATGCCGTACACTGTGCAAACGCATAGCTGTCCAGCGTCTCCGTGCTTCCAAGCCAGACGTCCGTCAGCGCGCCGCAGTTCCGGAAAGCATTTGCTCCGACCGTCTTCATGCCGTTGCCCAGATAGATTTCCCGCAGGGCTCCGCAATCCTGAAACGCTTTCCCTTTGATCTCCTGCAGCCCGGCGCCCGCGATCACCCGAGTCAGTCCTCCGCAGCCGCTGAAGGCGCTGTCCTCCACAGTCTCCACCGTATCCGCCAGCGCGACAGAGGTGATCGCATTGTTTCCTTTAAACGCGGCAGAACCGATTTTCTGCACCCGGTACCCGTCGATCATCGAAGGAATCACCACATCCGTGTCTTCCCCATGGTAGCCGGTGATCTGGCA
>CADBTC010000030.1 GCA_902797445.1 uncultured Eubacteriales bacterium
CCGGCGCCACGATTACAACCAATGCGGTGATCGAGGCCATCGGCATCGTTCATGACGGGCTGGACAACGGCCTGGCTGATGCGCCGATTACCGAAGCCGCGGAGGAGCCCGCCGCGGAGGAACCGCAGACGGACGCAGCGCCCGAAGCGGAAACCGCACAGACGGACGGGGCGGCCACGGCGGAGCAGGAAACCGTAAAGGCGGACGCGGAGCCCGCGGCAGGGACGGAAGCGGAAACCGCGCAGACGGACGCTGCGCCCGCCGCGGAAACCGGCGCGGAAGCGGGCAGCTATTCCGCCAGCGCCCAGGGCTTCGGCGGGCCGGTGCGGGTCTTCCTGACGGTGGATGAAAGCCGGACCGTTACGGCCATCCGGATCGGGGACAGCCAGTTCGCGGAGACGGACGGGCTGGGCGCCAAAGCGAAGGAGGAAGCCTTCCAGAGCCAGTTCATCGGCAAGACGCTGCCTCTGAAGGAGGGGGAGATCGAAGCCATTGCCGGCGCCACCATTACAACCAACGCGGTGCTGCAGGCCATCGACCAGATTAACGGCCAGCTTCCCGCGGGGGGAGTGGAAACCAGTGCCGCGGGCGGGAATTATTCCGCCAGGGCCCAGGGCTTTGGAGGCCCGGTACGGGTGTTCCTGACGGTAGATGAAAACAAAACCATCACGGCCATCCGGATCGGGGACAGCCAGTTCGCGGAGACGGACGGGCTGGGCGCCAAAGCGAAGGAGGAAGCCTTCCGGAACCAGTTTATCGGCAAAACGATTCCCCTGAAGGCGGAAGAGGTGGACGGGATCACCGGCGCCACCATTACAACCGGCGCGGTGATCGACGCCGTCAACCAGATCGCTCAGATGATTCCCTGACGGAAACAGGAGCGGACGCGCCTGCAGTCTCAGGCGGTCTGCGCACCCTGAAAACAGGGACAAAAACCCGGCATTCGCCGGGTTTTTTCGATGGGGGAAGGTTGTCATTCCCAGGATTTTTTGCTATACTGCCCATGCAGAATATGACAGCACAAGGATGGAAGAACATCGATGAACGGATGGAAGAAACGGATCGGGCTGATGACGCTGATGGCTGTGCTTTGCTGCGCGATCGCGGCAGGCGCTGAGGTGACCATGAAGGAAACCGTGAAGGGCGGCAAGGTGGTTCGCCGGGAATGGGTGGATGACAGCGGCGCGCTGGCGGCCGGTCCGGAGGGGTACGCATACATGACCCGGAGCATCAGCGGAACCACTGTGACGGAAAAATTCTTCGACGCGGAGGGAAAACCGGCGACGGCGCCGGGGGGATACTACGGCCAGATGCTGACCTACGGCAACCGGCACCGGCTGGAGGAGGTTGTGTATCTGGACCAGAACGGAAAAAAAGCGGAATGCACCGAGGGATACGCCCGGCTTCGAATTGTGTATACCTCCAAGGGCAAAGTGACCGCGGCCAGCTATTATGATCGGAACAATGATCTGGTGACTGTGCCCGGGCTGGGATACGCCTCCGTGCGCAGCGAATACCGGGGCTCCACCGTCACGCAGAGGACCTGGCTGGATGCGGACAAGAAGCCGGTGGATACGCCTCAGGGATACGCGGTACTGATCCAGTCGGTGAACAAGAGCAACAAGGTGACCTCCATCCGTTTTGAACACGCGGACGGCAGCGCGGCGGCCTGCCCGGAGGGCTGGGCCCGCTGCGAGCGGGAACTGGATTCCAAGGGGCGGGAAGTCAGTGCGAAATACTACGACCTGTCCGGGCAGATGATCGTCCAGAGCGGCGGATATGCCTACGAGGAGCGGAAATGGGACGGGGACGACAGCTGCATCGTCACCCGCTTTGACGCCGCCGGAAACCGGATGGCAATGGCGGGCGGCGCCGAAAAGATCCGGCAGGATTATAACGGGGAGGGGCAGCTGATCCGGGAGACCTGTCTGGATGCCGGAGGAAAGGCGATGGCTGACGATGAAGGCATCGCCATCCGGACCTATCTTTGGGACGGGGAAGGGCACCTGGTTCAGGTCCGCTTCGCGGACGCCAGCGGCCGCGCCGCGGAGAGCAGGGGCGGATACGCGGGATACAGCGAGACCCTGGACGAGGATGGGTTCCGCGCCGTCCGGACGTACCTGAACACGGAAGGGAAAGCGACCGATACCGCGGAGGGATACAGCGAGATCCGGTATGTGTATGACGGAATGCGGAAGCTGAGTGCCCGGGAATACTATGACGTGAACGGAACGCTGGTAAAGACGGAATAAAAACCGGCGAGACGCAGGGCCTCCTGGAGGAAAACCCAGCGCGCTGCGCTTTTCGGGCTGAACAGGATCGGCTTTTTGCGCAAATGAGAAAAAGAAAGCCGCGGCGGCGCCCGCAGCCGGGAACCGGAGCGGCCTGGAGAATAAGGGAATCAAAAGAATACGGAAATCAAAAGGAGAGACAAAGAGCATGGACATTCGGAAATTAATCGGGCCCTACGAGATTACCCGAATTGATCCCTGGCTGGCACCCTACAGCGGGGAGATCGATCTGCGGATGGAACGGTTCAAGGACCGGCGGAATCAGCTGGTGAAGGGCGCGAAGAACCTCCTGGATTTCGCGGACGGATACCTGTATTTCGGCATCCATCGGACGGAAACCGGGTGGAGCGTACGGGAATGGCTGCCCGGGGCCGAAAAGGCGTATCTGATGGGGGACTTTAACGGGTGGAATCACCACAGCCATCCCATGGAGCTGAAGGCAAACGGGGTATGGGAGATCCTGCTGGAGGGGAAGGACGCCCTGAAGCACGGACAGTTTATCAAGCTGTGGGTGGAGAAAAACGGCACCGGATTCGAACGGCTGCCGGCTTATGCGACCCGGGTGAAATCCGATCCCAGGACCCATGTGCTCTGCGCCCAGGTATGGGATCCGGAACCCTTCAAATGGACGGACGCGGGATTCCGGGACAAGGCGGCGCCGGCTCCGCTGATCTACGAGACGCATATCGGCATGGCGACGGCGGAGGAGCGGATCGGAACTTATCAGGAATTCGCGGACAATGTTCTGCCCCGGATTACAAAGCTGGGATACAATACCGTGCAGCTGATGGCGGTCCAGGAGCATCCGTATTACGGATCCTTCGGCTACCAGGTATCCAACTTCTTTGCGGCCAGCAACTGGTACGGGGAGCCGGAGGGACTGAAATATCTGATCAACCGGGCTCACGAGATGGGGCTGCGGGTGCTGCTGGACGTGGTTCACAGCCATGCCTGCCCCAACGTGGGGGAAGGCCTCCAGTATCAGGACGGGACGGACGGACAGTACTTCCTGGAAGGGGACGAGGGCAGGCATCCGGCCTGGGGCACCCGGCTGTTTAACTACAAGCGGCCGGAGGTGCTGCACTTCCTGCTGAGCAACCTGAAGTTCTGGATGGAGGAGTATCATTTCGACGGATTCCGGTTCGACGGGGTGACCAGCATGATTTATCACGATCACGGCCTGGGCTCCGCCTTCACCGATTATCATATGTACTTCAACCTGAACACGGATCTGGACGCCATAAACTATCTGCAGCTGGCCAACGAGCTGATCCACGAGGTGAGCCCCAACGCCACCAGCGTGGCGGAGGACATGAGCGGCATGCCGGGCATGTGCCTGCCCATCGAACAGGGCGGCATCGGGTTTGACTACCGGCTGGGCATGGGGGAACCGGACTACTGGATCAAGCTGCTGAAGGATACCCGGGATGAGGACTGGTCCATGGGAACCCTGTGGCATGAAATGACCACCCGCCGGCCCAAGGAGAAGGTCATCGGATACTGCGAGAGCCACGATCAGGCCCTGGTGGGGGACAAAACGATCCTCTTCCGCATGGCGGACGCGGAGATGTATACGGGGATGGAAAAGTCCTATCACAGTTTGACCATGGACCGGGCGATCGAGCTGCATAAGATGATCCGGCTGCTGACGCTGTCCTGCGGCGGAAACGGGTATCTGAACTTTATGGGCAATGAGTTCGGCCATCCGGAATGGATCGACTTTCCCCGGGAGGGCAACGGCTGGAGCTATAAATACTGCCGTCGGCAGTGGGGCCTGGTGGACAATCCGGATCTGAAATATGAGTGGCTGAACGAATTTGATCAGGCGATGGTTACCCTGGCGAAGGAGCACAGGCTGCTGGAGGGCCCGGAAGCGGTGAGCCTCTGGGTGGATGAGGAGCGGAAGATCATCGCCTTCAGCCGGGGAGACTTGATCTTCCTGTTCGATTTCCATAACAGCTACAGCGAGCAGAATTTCTTCCTGCCCTGCCATACCACAGGGGAGGGAACGTACCGGGTTATCCTGAGCACGGATGAATTCCGCTTCGGCGGGCCCGGGCTGGTGGCCCATGATTATGATTATCAGACCCAGCAGGTGCCGAACCGGGGCGTCGGATTCTATATCTACGCGCCGGCGCGGACGGCCATGGTGCTGAAGAAGGTCTGAGGCTGCATTTCATCTGACAATAGCGGGGTTTACCGGAAAGACGGCATGGCGGCCCGCCGCGCCGCCGGAACCGAAAGCCCGGCTCATTCATTCATCTGAAGCACAGGCGGGGCAGCCTGTGCTTCACCATACATGCGGGACGCGGAAAGGAAAGAGCGTATCATGCAGTTTGCTCAGGAGAAAAACGCCCTTCTCGCCCGGCGGGGCGGGGAAACCCTGCGGATCGAACCCTGGGGGCCGGACAGTCTGCGGATTCGGGCATGGATGTACGACATCCGGAGCGGCGCGGACTGGGCACTGACGGAGCCGCCGGCGCCGGCGGAAGCCCGGATCCGGATCGGGGAAGAAGCGGAGCGGCTGGGGGACGGAACCTTTACAAAGGTTCCGCATGCCTCCGTGGAAAACGGAAGAATCCGGGTGGATGTGAACCAGGCCGGCGTCATGACCTTTTACCGGGACGGGCA
>CADBTC010000031.1 GCA_902797445.1 uncultured Eubacteriales bacterium
GCGGGTCAGGGCGATGTTCTCTTCGTAGGGCTTGGAGCTGGCGTCGATCATGACGGAGGTGAAGCCGCCGTCGATGCAGTCCTTGCACAGCTCGAAGGTGTCGCCGTGATCCAGATGCAGCGCGATGGGCAGATCCGGATAGTTCTCGGACGCGGCCTGAACCAGATGCACGAGATACCTATGGTTCGCGTAGGCGCGGGCGCCCTTGGAGACCTGCAGAATGACGGGCGCTTTCAGCTCGCCGGCCGCTTCGGTAATTCCCTGAACGATTTCCATATTGTTGACGTTGAAGGCACCAACCGCGTATCCGCCGTCATAGGCTTTTTTGAACATTTCTTTCGTGGTAACGATGGGCATGGGAAATCCCTCCTTTCAAAGTAGTATGATTATAGCACAGCTTTTCCCGAATGAAAAGCGGCTTTGCGAAAAAACCGGACGAAATCCCCATGCGGAAAAGGATGGGAAAAGCGATTTGCGAAAAAACAAGACAAACCGGCCGGGATTGTGGTATACTGCAGGGAAGAAGAACGGACGGAGGGCTGGACGCCCGGAAGGAGAGACCGGTTTCGATGATGTTTGGCTTTGACGAGGGATATGCCCTCTTCGATACCACCCCGGTGGATAACCAGTTTATTCAGGAATATCTGCCAGACGCCAAAGGGGACGCGGTCCGGGTCTATCTCTACGGGCTGATGCGATGCTACCATCCCGAGGCGGGCACGAGCCTGGAGCAGATCGCCCACGATCTGAACATGACGGTGGAAGACGTGGAAAAAGCGTATCGGTACTGGGCGCGGCGCGGGCTGGTGCGCCGGGTCAGCGACGATCCGGTCAGCTACCGCTATGTCAGCCTGCGGCGGAACCAGATGGGCGGCGGGGATCAGGTCATCGACCGGGAGTACGAAGCCTTTACGGAAATGCTGTACGAGGTGTTTGACAACAGCCGGCGGCTGCACGGGAGCGAGATCCAGATCTGCTATGAATGGGTGGAGGATCTGGGGATGAGCCCCGAGGTCGTCATTATGCTGCTCAAGCACATGGAGAAGAAGCGCGGGCGGAATTTCACGATCCAGAGCGCCCAGCAGGTGGCGGCCCAGATGGCTGAGGCCGGTGCCACCACGGTGGACGCGGCGGAAGCGTTCCTGAGCCGTGATCAGGCGCTGTATCAGGGGACGAAGGCGGTGCTCAAACGCCTGGGGAAGCGGAACGCGCCGTCGGAGGACCAGGTCGCCATGTATCGGAAATGGACCCAGGAATGGGCTTTTACACCGGAGGCGATAGAGGCAGCCTGCGCGGATACGGCGGGGGGAGACCCCTCCATGGGGTATCTGGACGCGATCCTGCGGAACATGCGGGACAGAGCCGGGCACGGCGAAGCCATGGATGCGGCAGGGGTGCAGGCGGCCCGGGCGGAGAGCGAGGCGCTGAAGAAGGTGCTGCGGGCTGCGGGCGCTGGCGCCAGAGACGAGGAAAAACTGGCATGGTACCGGTCGCTGCGGGCGGAATTCCCGGAGGAAATGATCCTGCTGGCCGCCAGGGAATGCAAGGGCCGCCCGCTGCAGGACACGGGTAACATGCTCCGCTCGTGGAAAAGCCGGGGAATCCGTACGGCCGCGGAGGCCGGGGAATATATCCAGGAATTCCGGGCCCAGAGCGAGCTCATGCGCAGGCTGCGGGACCTGTGGGGACTGAACACAGGCCTGGGAGGAGCTGACCGGGCCATGATTGCCGGATGGGAAAAGGAATGGGGTTTTACACCGGAGCTGATCCTCTATGCCGCGGAAGCGGCCTCGGGGGCGGAAAAACCCATGGCATATCTGAATAAGATTCTGCAGGAATACGCAGCGCAGGGTATCCGGACCCGGGAAGCCGCGGAGGCGGACCGGAAGGCGCATCAGGGCCGGAAGGCTGTTTCTCAGGGAACGGGCCGGGGGAAAGCCCCGGGTGTCACGGATTACGAACAGCGGGATTACAGCGAGCCGGGCGAATCCCTGTCCCAGGTGCTGGACCGGATGGAGGAGGCGATGAAGAGAAATGCGTGAGGATTTGCTGCGGGAAGCGGAAGCGCAGACCCAGGAAGCGCAGCGCAGGAACGAAGAAACGCTTCGCCAGCGCCGGGAGGAGGTGTCCGCCCGGTATCCGGACATCCGGGAGCTGCTGGAGCGGCGGCAGGATCTGATTTATGGATCCATTTCGGGCATGCTGCGGGGAAAAGCTCCGGCGGCGGATCTGCCCCGGGCGATGGAAGAAGCGTCGGGGGAAATCCGGGAAGCGCTGCAGCGGCGCGGGCTGCCCGGGGATTATCTCAGCCCTGTGTATGATTGCCCCCTCTGCCAGGATACAGGCTTCGTGGGGGAAACGGTCAAGGCGCGCTGCGAATGCGTCCGGAAGCGGTATCAGAACCTGCTCCGGCAGGCCATCGGGCTGCGGGACGACGGAGCGGAGACCTTTGCGTCCTTCCGAAGCGACGTGTTTCCGGACGAAACAGCGCCGGGGGAGCAGCGAAGCCAGCGGCAGACGATGGAGCGGCTGCGTGCGCTGTGCGAGGAATGGGCGAACAAATATCCCCGGCAGGTTCCCCGGGACATGGTGCTCTCTGGAAAGAGCGGGCTGGGAAAAACCTTCCTGCTGCATGCCATGGCCAACAGGCTGATCGAGCGGGAGATTCCCGTGCTGCTGATATCGGCTTACAGCTTTGTGGACACGGCCAGACGGTCCTGGTACGGGCAGGAGGACGGCCTGCGGGAGCTGCTGGAGAGCGAGGTCCTGATGATTGACGATCTGGGCATCGAGCCTCTGGTGCCGAATGTGACGATCGAGCAGCTGTTCAACCTCATTAACCAGCGGCAGCGGGCCGGGCTGGCGACAGTCATCAGCACAAACCTGAACGCGGAGGAGCTGAAAAGCCGGTATACGGAGCGGATCGCGTCCCGCCTGACGGACGGGCGGATCTGCGGCTTCATCCCGCTTCGGGGACGGGACATCCGAAACGGAAGGATGTAAGGGAGACATCGTTTGCTTCGGCCGCGTATGCTGGCGCAGGCGCAAAATCGTCATCCGCGGCTGTCAGGTCAGGAATGAAGCACGGTTTAGAGAGGAGGCGGACATGAATATCCAGATCTATGCCGGAAAGAAGAATTTTGATACCCAGAAGGCGGAACGGTATTTCAAGGAGCGGCGGATCTCCTACCAGCTGATGGATCTGAAAAAGCATCCGCTGGGGGAAAGGGAGATCCGGCTGATGATTCAGGCTGTGGGCATCGAGGGGCTCATCGACCGGGAGGACAAACGGGTCAAGGAGCACCCGGCCTGTTATTATGACCGGGAGAGCTTCCTGATTCCCGCCATACAGGAAGCCCCCTGGCTGCTGAAGACCCCGGTGGTCCGGAACGGAAACAAAATGACGGTTGGATATCATCCGGAAGTATGGGAGCAATGGACATGAAGAAAAGGGCATCTTACCGGAATCGGTTTTTTGGAAAAAAGACGGGACTGCGGGGGCTGATTCTCCTTCTGGCGGCCATGATCTGCCTCGCTGCGCCCGCCGGGGCGGAGCAGGGACTTCCGGAGGGGGAGATTCTCTGGAACGAGGAGCCGGCGGAAATCATTTATCCCCGGAATGAATGGACCCGCACGGATACGGCGTTTTACTCCCTGCGGATCAAAGCGCCGGATGGAACGGTCCGGCTGGTGAGTGATCTGACGCTTTACCCCATTCAGGTGGATCCCGAAGCGGCGGGGCTGTATACGCCTGAGCAGGGCCCGGCCGGGATGGGCCTTCGTCTTTCCATTCCGGAGGAGGGGGCCCGGGGGGAGGCCGTGTACCGGGCTGAAGCGGCCGCGGGAGATCTGACGGTCGGGTTCGAACTCTCCTATCGGGTGGAGGATCCCCGGGATGTCCAAATTACCCAAAAGCTGTCCGGAAAGGAAATCGCGGTGGGAGAGGATGTTTCCACCCGGGATCTTTGGGAAAGCGCTTTCGCCGTGACCGGGGCGGAGCAGGTTCGAATGAAAACCAGCATTGAGGGACAGGAAACGGCGGATTCCGGCCGCCTCTATCTGGATGCCTTCCGGATGACGGCGAGAAAGCCCGGCCGATATGTGCTGGATTATCAGATTACCCCAGGGGCGGGGTATACCAGGACGTTCCATGTGGTGCTGTATACAGTGGGCTTCCAGCCCGACGCGCTGCCGGAGGAGGAAGCTCCGGCCGAACCCACCGCGGTGCTGATTGCGGATCCGACGCCGACACCGACGCCGACACCGACGCCTACGCCGACACCGACGCCGACACCGACACCGACGCCTACGCCTACACCGACACCGACGCCGACGCCGACCCCGACGCCTACACCTACGCCGACGCCTACGCCGACGCCTACACCTACACCGACGCCGACGCCTACACCTACACCGACGCCTACGCCTGCACCCTCGGGGACGCTGATAGAGGATATACTGGATTGGGTTGAGATGCTTCCGATGAAAGGCGAGGCGGACGGGGCAGCAGACGGAATGGAGCCTTCGGACGAGGGGGAAGAACCCGCAGCGCCAACAGAAACCGACGTTCTGGAGATGCTGCGGCTGGAAGACGCGGAGCAGGAGACGGACCGGAAGGAAGAAGGCACGGAACCTTCGGAAGAGGGGGAA
>CADBTC010000032.1 GCA_902797445.1 uncultured Eubacteriales bacterium
CACGAACAGGTATCTGACAGACGAAGCGACGATCGATACCGGGATTATGATCGGCCTGGTAGGCACCATTGCCGCGTTCGTCCTCCAGATCGTCGTCCTCGTCCGGTTCAAAAAGAAAGCGGAGAAGCTGTCCCTGATGCTGGTCGTTCGGGAATAATGCCGCTTTTTGTACAGGCCTCAGCCGCCTTCCGCGCGGCGTCATAACCCTTCTCCGTGCTTTTTTTATCCCTATTGCCTGACGGATGTCATTCCTGAAGTTTGTGATTTCGCAGCGGGCCGAATATGAGGAGGTTCAAATGCTGACCAGCTATGAGGAGGTTCAAAAGGCGTTTTCTGATGCCCGCAAAAGGGATGCCCGGCAATTGACCTTTACCCTCAGCCCTGTGATGCTCGCATCCGTCAACACAGACTGAAAATGATCTGGCTCTCCGAAATCAGGATACTACAGAGAGTCTAAGATGCTTCTGGGAAGCTTGATCAAATCAGTGTTACCATACTCCATAGGAGATGGAAATAACCCTCCTGTTTTCATTCCAGGTCAGCAAAAGGATTCGATTCGGATAGTACTGACTGTTCATTTTTTATGGAACGCTGTATGATCCTCAATGATACGCTGGCCTGGGATCTTTCCGGGACAAAGGACGAGGCCAATTGCATCGATATTGATCCGGACATGCTGTATCAGCTGGAAGCGATCGATGGCACGGGCGTGGCGTGAACAGGCATGTTCATTCCACCCATTTCAGATATTCTGGAATCTTTTTCCCGATCATCCGCAGCGCTTCATCCATCCCCGGCATGATTTCATCCCTGCTGAATCCGGCACTTTCCAGAAAATCATCTTTCTTTCCGTTCAGGTAATCATAAAACGAGAGAATCAGGGCCGCTTTCTGATCGTCATCCCAGGCGCCCGACTCGATCAGTTCAAACAGTTTGTCCTCCGCGGCATTGATCTGCCCACTGTCTATCATGCGAAGGAGATAGTCATTATCCTCCCGGGCTTCCTGACCCATCACTTCAGGCAGCATATCCGCCTTCTTACCGAAGTACAGATAAGCCAGCACCTGAGCGATGCCATGGATCAGCCGCATGATGTAATCTTTCTCGTAATAATACATCTTTAAGCTTCGAACTCCGTCTTCGTTTTCTCTGTCTTATTCAGGATTCTTTCCCCATCCTTTTTCTTCTACCGCCGCAGAAACGGACCTCGGTCCCGGCCATTTCACAAAATCGTCCGTTTCTTTTTTACTGTCCAGTATTCCGAAAAAAGGAATGCCTGATTATCGGCCAAGCGCGGTTATGGGAATAATATAAACGCCAGTATCCTTATCAAGGCGCGCATATTCACCTGATCCGACGAGAACAGCCATGAATGCGGGCTCCGGGTTTTGGGCGGCAGGATTCAACGCAATTTTATCCTTCAGGCGCTTCAGAGAGGCGGCTCCTTCAGAGAACTTGTTTTCACCCAGTTTGATTTCAAACGCGGCCCACCTGCCGTCTCTCAGCTCAATGATGGCGTCCGCTTCCAGTCCATCCGCATCCTTATAGTAGCAAACAGGATTCGGGGCAGCGCCGGGAAGCACAGACGCGTATACGCATAGCTCATGGATGCATAACGCTTCAAACAGTACGCCGAACAATTGACCGTCTTCCAGTAATCTGTCCGGTGTAATATTCAGAAGCCGGGCTGCCAGAGAAGGATCCGCAAAATAGTATTTGGGTTTGGTTCTTAGCCTGCTCCTGGATCGGATCGGCGCATCCCAGCCGCATATTTCTTCGATTACAAAAAGATCCTTCAGCGCACCGACGTGATCCGCGGCTTTGTTTGCTGCGGCCTTACTTTCGGGCTGATCAAAACGGGCATCCGCGGCAATGGTATACCATCTTGGCGCGCTGCCAAGATTTCTCGCCAGTGCCTGCGCAACATTTCTGGATTCCGATCCTTTTAAACCTTTTTTGGGGATATTGATCTCAAATAACGCGTCAAAATAACTGTCAAGGAGCAGCGTGGCGTCGTCAATGTGATTATGGATCAGGGATGGCCAGCCGCCCTGACAGAGATAGCCTGCCAGAGGAAGGAGTTTCTGCTGTACAAGCTGAGTCTCGAATTCGCCATTGAAAAGACCTGCCAATGAAACCTTCCCGCTGGAACGGCCGGCTTCCTGCAGAGACATCGTACGCATGTGCAGTCTGGAGATTCTGCCTGCGCCGCTGTGATGTACCTTCTCCTTGTTTGGCTGGGCGGAACCTGTCAGAATAAACTGCCCTGGTTTCCCCGCATTTTCATCTATGCGCATTCGCACTTCATCCCATATTGCCGGTACATCCTGCCATTCATCGATTACGTGCGGCGCTTCACCAAGAAGCGCCGTGGCCGGATCCGCTTCCGCGGCCAGACGGGCAGGTGTCAGTCCGATACGCGATATGCTGTTTCCAAAGGCTGTGGAAGTCCAGGTTTTTCCACACCACATGGTGCCGGTCACTTCCACTGCTCCCGTCTGATCCAGTGCTTTAGATAGCATAGCATCCATCAGCCTCGGCATATACCCCTCCGGCAACAGTTTTCCTCTTTCCATAACACACATCCTCCCGCGGTCAGAAATGCCTCAATGAGATTATATGGAAAATAGAGTGAAATTTCAATACATTTTAGAGGGAATTCCGGATACATTTTAGAGGGAAGGCAAAATAAACCTCATACAGTCCCGCAAAAACCCCGCTTTGCCCTTCCCGGCATTGTCCGCGGCGTGAGAATCCTCACGCCGCTTTTACACCCCCCGCGGGCGGGAACGGATATGCTCCTGTCTAAAGACATACCCGTCGGAGATGGGCATGTTTAAAACGGAATCAGTATGAAATCCGGATAATCGCATGATAAAGGCGCCCGCATTTCCGGCGGGCGCCCTGTTTTTTATTCTTTTTCCGGGGATGAAAGCTCCTCCGTCCGCTCGCTGACGATATAGCGGGGGCGGCGCTTGGTTTCCAGGAAGATTTTGCCGACGTATTCCCCGATGACCCCCAGGGAGATCAGCTGGATGCCGCCCAGCAGGGCCACGGCGATCAGCGTGCTGGCCCATCCGGCGACCGCCCGGCCGCTCGCCCAGGCGATGAAGGCATAGAGGATCAGCAGAAATGACGCCGCGGAAATCAGCACGCCCAGCCCGGTGATGATCCGGATGGGCTTCACCGACAGGGACGTAATGCCGTCGAAGGCCAGGGCGAGCATCTTTTTCAGGGGGTAGTGGCTCTTCCCCGCCAGGCGCTCGCTGCGCTCGTAATAAACGCTGGTGCTTTTGAACCCCACCAGGGGAAACATGCCCCGCAGGAAGATGTTGACCTCCCGGAAATTGGCGAATTCCTTCAGCACCCGGGCGGATACCAGCCGGTAATCCGCATGGTTATAGACCGTGTCCGCCCCCATGCTGCCCATCAGCTTATAGAAGCTCTGGGCCGTAAAGCGCTTGAAAAAGGTATCGGTTTTCCGGGAGGAGCGAACCCCGTATACAATCTCCGCCCCGCCGAAATATTCCTCCACCATGGCCTCCATGGCCCGGACATCGTCCTGCCCGTCGCAGTCGATGGAGATGGTGATATCGCACTGGTCCTTCGCCTCCATCAGTCCGCAGAGGAGGGCGTTCTGATGCCCCCGGTTCCGGGACAGGCACAGGCCCTGAAAATGCGGATCCGCGGCGCTCAGCTCCCGGATGATCTTCCAGGTATCGTCCCGGCTGCCGTCGTTGACGAAAAGCACCCGGCTGTCCTCCGTAATCCGGCCCGCCTCCGTCAGCCTCCGCAGCTCCTCCCGGAACAGGGGCGCCGTCAGGGGCAGGACCTCCTGCTCGTTATAGCAGGGGACCACGATAAACAGCCGGACCGGCGTTTTGATATCGTCCATATGATCCTCCTCGCGAAAGGTGCTCCGGATCCGCCGGCGGCCGCCGGCCCGTCAGTCGTTTCCCGTTGCCTCCCGGGTATCGAATTTGATGATATACTGGGGGCTGCGGTTCATGGTCACGAAAATCCGCCCCACGTATTCCCCCACCAGGCCCATCACCATCATCAGGATGCCGAACAGCAGCAGCATCAGGGCCATCAGGCTGGTCCAGCCCTCGTCGATGGCATCCCGCCAGACGATCTTGCGGATGATCAGGATCAGGCCCATGAGGAAACCGGCCAGTGAGGCCACGCCCCCGGTCACCGTCGCGATCCGCAGGGGCTTGATGGAAAAGGCGGTGAGCCCGTTGGTCCACAGCTTGATCAGCGTCTTCAGGGTGTACCCGCTCTGGCCCTCCTCGCGCTCCCGGCTGTCCACCTTTACGTTGCAGTACCGGGTGGTGGTCTGCAGGGCCAGGCCGTCCACATAGGGGAAGGGGCTCTGGCAGCGGACCATGTCCTCGATCACGAAGCGCTTCGCCGCGTAATAGCTGGACAGATACAGGTCCCGGGGCTTCCCCATGAGCCAGGAGAACATCCGGTTTGTCATCTTCGATCCCGCCACGCGCCACCAGGACTTCGGCACGTCCGGCTCGCTGGCGTAGGCGATGTCATGCTCCCCGTCGATGGCGTCGATCAGGCGGAACATCTGCTCCGG
>CADBTC010000033.1 GCA_902797445.1 uncultured Eubacteriales bacterium
CCCGAAGGTACGGCCGCTGCGCATTTCCCGGCTCCTCTCCGGCGCGACTGCGCCTGAAATCTGTCGGTATCTTATCATTCGTCACCGTTTCGCGCAAGCCTCCCCGGGGATAAATACAGGGAAAAAACAAGGAAGGTCCTGTCAGCATTTTCCGACAGTCGATCCTGGCGGCGGACAGTACATCATAACAGGATGGCGGCCGATAGGTATAGCTGGGCTGCCGAGACGCGGGACCGCCAGCCCGCCGGAGCCGGCGAACAGGCGCATAGCGGCACAGCCGCACTTGCAAATCTGCTGGGTGCAGGGTATAATGGGCCCGTCAGAGTAGGGCCCGCAGCGTGAAGTGCTTCCGGAACGGGGAGTTGAACGGAGGACGAAGGCAGACGCCGCGGTTACGGGCCCGCACCCGCTGATTCCCATAAAGAGGAAGTATTATATGCCTCCTTATGCAGCAAGTGTTTGCTCTGAAAGGAGGTTTTTTGATGTCCGGAAACACAAAGACACTGTATGCGCATCCCTTTTCCCGGGTGTACTGGCGGGACGCGGCCCGGGAGATCCGCGATGTGCGGATGCTGGTTTTCGCGGCGCTGATGCTGGCCCTGCGCCTGGCGCTCAAGACGGTCAAGATTCCCATCGGTCCCTCGCTGAACATCAATGTGCAGTTTTTCGTCACCGCTCTGGGCGCGATGGTCTACGGCCCGGTGATGGCGTCCTTCTGCGGCGTGCTGTCGGATACGCTGGGATACCTGATCGCCCCCTCCGGCGTGTACTTCCCGGGTTTCATCCTCACGGAGGCGGCGGGCGGGCTGGTTTTCGCGCTGCTGCTGTACCGCGCGAAGCTGACGCCGGGTCGGGTGATCCTGTCCCGCTTCTGCGTGAATTTCTTTGTCAACATCCTTCTGCAGACCCCGATCATGGTCTGGTATTACCGGGTGGCCATGGGGAAGGGATACGCCTGGTTCGACCTTCCGCGGATCGTCAAAAACCTGATGCTCTTCCCCTTCGAATCGGTGCTGCTGATCGTGTTCCTCCGGGCGGCGATGCCAGCGCTCTCGCGGATGGGCATGATGCGGTCCGAGACGGAGGATCTGCGTCTGACCGGCCCGGCCGTGATGCAGCTGGCGGGCCTGACGGTGCTGAGCGCCGGGGCGGTGCAGCTGTACTTTTTCTGGATGCGGGATAAATTCCTGGATAAGCTGCCGGCAGCGGTCCTGGGCTCTCCGCTCCCGGGCATTGCGCTGGCCGGCGCAGGCGCGCTTTGCATCGCCGCGGCGTTAATCCTCCGCAGGCGGAACAAGGTGTAAGGGGAAGAGAGACATATTCTGCCCGCGGCCTCGCATGCAGGCGCGGCCGCAAAACAGCTATCCGCGGCCATAAAGTCAGAAACGAAACGCAGTACGGTGAGGAGGTGACGGAATATGGAAAAGCTGCGCTGCGCGGTGGAGCGCATCACGTATCAGAACGAGCAGAACGGATATTCCGTCATCAAATGCCGGGCGAAGGGGTATAAGGATCTGGTGACGGTGGTGGGAACCATGCCGGAGGTCCATGTGGGGGCCATCCTGTCCCTGACGGGGGAATGGAAGCTGGACCCGAAATACGGCCGGCAGTTTGCTCTGACCTCCTTTGAGGAAACCCTGCCCGCCACGGTTTACGGCATAGAGAAATACCTGGGATCCGGTCTGGTGAAGGGAATCGGGCCCAAGTATGCCCGGCGCATTGTGCAGACCTTCGGGGAGAAAACGCTGCAGGTGATCGAGGAACGGCCGGACGACCTGATCCAGGTACCGGGCATCGGCCAGGTCAGAGTGGAGCAGATCAAAAAATCCTGGATCGAGCAGAAGGAAATCAAAAACATCATGCTTTTTCTGCAGGAGCATGACGTCAGCACGGCCCATGCCACCCGGATCTACAAGCAGTACGGGGCGGAGAGCGTCCAGGTGGTTACGGAAAACCCCTACCAGCTGGCGGAGGACATCTGGGGCATCGGCTTCAAAACGGCGGATACCATCGCGGGAAAGCTGGGCTTTGAAAAGAGCTCCCCGGTCCGGCTTCGCAGCGGCCTGCTCTATACCCTGAACCGGCTGGCGGAGGAGGGGCACTGCTACGCGATCCGAAACCAGCTGCTGGATACCGGGGCGAAGCTGCTGGAGGCGCCGGGGGAGCGCTTAAGCGGCATCCTGGACGAGATGATCCAGACGGAGGATGTGATCGTTTCCAATCTGCCGGATTCGGAGGATTTCGCGATCTATCTGCCCCCCTTCTTCCATTCAGAGGAGGGCGTGCGCAGCCGGCTGGAAAAGATCCGGGAAGCGGCGCCGGAGCGGCCCGTGGGCGAAGGATCCCAGGTGGAGATCGGCATCGAATACGACGAGATCCAGCTGCAGGCCATCGAAACGGCCCGCCGGAGCAAGGTCATGATCCTGACAGGCGGGCCGGGCACGGGAAAGAGCACCACCACCATGGGAATCATCCGGGCTTTTTCGGGGCTGCGGATTCTGCTGGCAGCCCCCACGGGGCGGGCGGCGAAACGCCTGTCGGAGGTGACGGGGATGGAGGCCAAAACCATCCACCGGCTGCTGGAATTCAAGCCTCCGGAGGGCTATAAGCGAAACGAGGAATCTCCCCTGGAGGGGGACGCGCTCATCGTGGACGAATGCTCCATGGTGGACATCATGCTGATGTATTCCCTGCTGCGGGCCGTGCCGGACAGCATGCGCCTGATCCTGGTGGGGGATGTGGACCAGCTGCCCTCCGTGGGCGCGGGCAACGTGCTGCGGGATCTGATTGCCAGCGGGGTGTTTCCGGTGGTGACCCTGACGAAAATCTTCCGTCAGGCGGCCGCCAGCCGGATCATCACCAACGCGCACCGGATCAATCATGGGGAATATCCGGACATTCGCAACAGCAAGGGAACGGATTTTTTCTTCCAGCCCTCCGAGGACCCGGAGCAGGCGGCGGGGCTGATCGTGGATCTGGTCAGAAACCGGCTGCCGAAATATTACGGCGTGCCGGCCGGGAGCATCCAGGTCCTGACGCCCATGCAGCGGGGCGCCGTGGGGGCGGCGAATCTGAACCAGGCCCTGCAGGCGGCCGTGAATCCGCCTGCGCCGGGAAGGACGGAGGAGCTGCACCGGGGCGGGTACACCTTCCGCGCCGGGGATAAGGTGATGCAGGTCCGGAACAATTATGACAAGGAAGTATTCAACGGCGATATCGGTTTGATCCGCACGATCGATCCGGACGAACGGTCTGTCGTCATTCTCTTTGACGACCGGGAGGTCGCCTACGATATCAGCGAGCTGGACGAGATCGTCCTGGCCTACGCCACTACGGTGCACAAGGCGCAGGGGGCGGAATACCCCATCGTGGTGATGCCGGTGATGATGACCCATTTTACCATGCTGCAGCGCAATCTGCTGTATACGGGGGTTACCCGGGCGAAGAAGGCCCTGGTGCTGGTGGGCCAGCAGAAGGCGATCGGATGCTGCGTGAAAAACGTGACCGTGGACAACCGCAACACCCTGCTGGCCGAACGGCTGAAGGGAACGGTCAGCGGCCGGGCCACGGGCGGCCTGCCCCCCTATTCCGGAGATACGAGCCGATATGTATGCTTCGACGTGGAAACCCCTAACAGCCTGAACGACCGCATGAGCGCCATCGGAATCAGCGTCGTGGAGGACGGCCGGATGCAGGAGCAGTTCTTCAGCTACGTGAATCCCGAGGAGCCCTTTGACGACTTCAATACGAAGCTGACGGGCATCAGCGCGGACACGGTCCGGGAGGCGCCAACCTTCCGGGAGCTGTGGCCCCGGATCAAGCCGCTCATGAGCAGCGGGGTCCTGGTGGCGCATAACGCGACCTTCGACCTGGGCGTGCTGAAAAATTGCCTGGCGGCTTATAAAATCCCCTGGAAGCACGCGGTGCCCTATACCTGCACGGTCCGGATCGGGCGGGCCGCCCTGCCGGACGTCGGGCATAAGCTGAACGAGATGTGCGTGTATTACGATATTCAGCTGGACCATCATCAGGCGGACAGCGACAGCCGGGCCTGCGCGGAGATCCTGATCCGGTATTTAAGGGGGGAAGTGCAGGTCGGGGAGTACATTAAATATTTCCGACTGAAGTAATATGCCGCGCATGCCGGACGCGGCATTCCGGAAAAAACAGAAAAGGAGGCGGAGCGACGCTCCGCCTCCAAAACGTTTTTGCTTCTCCGGCTGAACTGCCGGGCGCCGGCAATCGGGCCGGCAGATTATCCGAGCGGGAAAAGGATTGTATGGACCGCCTTTACATGGGCCGGGACATGGCCACCGGGGCGTCTTCCTCCGCGATGGCGGGCGGGACCGTAGAGGCCATATTGGCATTCAGATCCGCGTCTTCCAGGCCGGCGGGGGAAAGGGCGACGGTCGTATCGGCCGGGATCTTCAGTGTCAGCGCTTTCGGGAGATCCTTCAGCCCCTCCGACGCCAGGAAGGCGTTGGCCACGGCGCCGAGCAGGCCGCTCGCCATCAGAGCGGAGAAGGGATTTTCCTCCGATTCTCCTCCCAGGGCGGCTGCGATTCCGGTCAGGTCCACCCAGCGGTCATGGATCCATACCAGGCAGTTCATCTTCGCGACCTGCATCGAATTCTCCTCCAGGGCCAGATAGAGCAGATACGGAATGCTCTGGCCGGGGGTGCAGACCATCCGAACGGTCCGTCCGTCCAGCCCGGCAGCGGCGCTGTCCATGTGCAGGATCCCCCGAACCTGCTCCGACAGCCACTGAAGCATTTCGTCCCGCTGGGCCTGGAATTCCGGGCTCTCCGGATCCATCGGCAGCGCGGCCGTTTCCGAAGCAGGCCCGCTGAAGAGCAGATCCGTCAGCAGCCCCGTCAGGGAGAAGGGCTCTGCGGGCTTTTCCGCATTCGCCTTCATGATGGAAGCCGGCTCCACCAGCAGGGGAGGCAGGCCCTCGGTGTTCCCGGTGGCCAGCTTCAGCCCCACCGCGGCGATGCGCTGCATCAGGGCGTCGGTATCCAGGGTGATCACGCCCAGGGACCAGTTGCCGTCGGTGAAAATCTCCCGGTCC
>CADBTC010000034.1 GCA_902797445.1 uncultured Eubacteriales bacterium
CCGGGGGTGGCGCCGAAGGCCTGATACAGGGCGTCGAAGCCGTAGCCGTTGTTGGAGCTGTTCAGGAAGTTGGAATAGGTGCGTCCGTTGGTATCGATACCGGCGATGGCGTAGTCGGGGCTCAGGCCGGCTTCCATGAAAGCCTTGGCGGCGGCGCCCAGCTCATCCACGGTCTTCGGAACGTCGAGGCCCAGCTTGTCCAGCCAGTCCTGGCGGATGAAGTAGATATACACACCGTCGGTATCCACGGTGATGTTCGGGATGGCGTAGAAGGTGCCGTCCACGGAGCAGTTGGTGAAGGCGCGGCCGTTGGTGGTCTCAACGATCTGCTTTACCTGCTTGGAGGAGTAATCGTTGAAAGCGCCCCACAGATCGCCCAGCTCGCCGTAACGGGCGGCCTGGACCAGGTAATTCCGGTTCGGCAGGATCACGGCGTCCGGCAGGGTATTGGTTCCGATGCAGGTGGAAACCTTCTGCTGGAAGTCGCCGGCGTTGCCCGCGGTCCAGTCCACCACAACCTTAATGTTGTAGTTTTCCAGCAGATAGCGGGTGTACTGGTTGTTTTCGGCATCCTCGCCCTCGGCCAGGGTGGTGTCCACCGGGTCGATCTGGCGGCCGATGTGCACTTCGACCACATGGTCGAACTTTTTAAAGGCGCGGTCGTCATTGCTGCCGGGGGCTGCGTCGTCCTCCAGGTCGGCGGCCTTCTTCCAGTCCGCGGGCGTCCCGTTATCCTCCGCGAGGGCGGGGACAGCGAAGAGGCTCAGGAGCAGCGCGAAAGACAACACAAGAGACAGGATTTTCTTCATAGCTATTCCTCCTTACTATATGGACGCACAGATATGCGCTCCGGGATTTCCGTCCCCGGTGGGCGCATACCTGTGCAACCTGTTGACCTTATTTTACCTTGTTGTTTCCCCATTGTCAACAATTTTTGAGCAAAACGCGCAAAAAAGCACCAGAACCGACATTCACACCGTGGGGACCCTTTCATCCGGGCCCTTTCTGTGATATACTCTGATCAGCTCATCCCCGCTGCGCGGGCGCTTCCGGCCGGGCCGGACGGCGCTTCCGCGGGGAAGGACAGAGACGATCTGAAAGGAAAAGCAAACCATGCGGGCAAGAGAAATCATTGAGGAAAGACTGCGGCCGGTGACGGCGCAGCTGGAACCCGTGGCCGGGCTGCCGGAGATGTTCCGGGCCTGTTTTCTGAATACCCTGGAAACCACCGTGAAACGGCAGGAGCCCGGCGATACCTTTATCATCACGGGGGACATCGAGGCGATGTGGCTGCGGGATTCCACGGCCCAGGTGCTGCAGTATATCCGCTTCGCGGACGATCCCGCCGTGGCCGGGATCATCGAGGGGCTGCTGGCGCGCCAGGCCGCCTGCATCGGCATAGATCCCTATGCCAACGCCTTTAACGAAACCGCCAGCGGGCGGCACTGGGACGCCAACGACCTGCCGGAGCCGGATCCCAGGGTATGGGAGCGGAAATACGAAATCGATTCCCTGTGCTGGCCGATGCTGCTGGCGGAGCGCCTGGAGGAGAAGAGCGGGAGCCGGCGCTTCCTGACCCCGGCGTTTCACGGGATGATGAAAACCATCGTCCGCATCTTCCGCCGGGAGCAGCATCACGAAAGCAGCGAATACCGCTTTATCCGCCACAGCCCCTGGCCGGAACCGGATCTGGGCGCGGACGGCCGCGGCGCGCCGGTGGGGCCCTCGGGCATGACCTGGAGCGGATTCCGGCCCAGCGACGACGCGTGCACCTACGGATACCTGGTGCCCTCCAACCTGTTCGCGGCCCGGGCGCTGCAGCCCCTGATCCGATACGCGGAGGCCCTGGGGGACGCGGCGCTGGCGAAGGACGCCGCGGCCCTGCGGGGGGAGATCCTGGACGGGCTGGAAAAATACGGCGCGGTCGAAACCGCGGGGTACGGCCGGATCTGGAGCTATGAAACCGACGCGCTGGGGCATCATCTGATGATGGACGACGCCAACTGCCCCAGCCTGCTTTCGCTGCCGTGGCTGGGCGTATGCGACCGGGAGGATCCCATGTATCTGCGGACCCGGGCCTTCGTCCTCAGCCGGGACAACCCGTATTTCTACGCCGGGGCCGCCGCGGCGGGCGTGGGCAGCCCCCATACGCCGAAGGGCTTCATCTGGCCGATCGCCCTGTGCGTCCGGATCCTGACCTCCGTCGACGACGAGGAGGCTGCGGAATCCCTGCGGATGCTGCTGACCACCCACGCGGGAACCTGCCGGATGCACGAAAGCTTCGATCCGGATCAGCCGGAGAAGTTTACCCGGTCCTGGTTCGCGTGGGCCAATTCCATGTTCGGCGAGGCCATTCACACCCTGTATGACGAGGGCCGGCTGCAGCGGGTGCTGGCGCTCGCCGGGGTCGATCATGTATAACGGAAGAAGGAGGCGGAACGCATGCTGAGCGAACAGTACCGGAGCTATCTGCGCTGGGTGATCTACCAGGTCTATCCGCGCAGCTTTCTGGACACCAACGGGGACGGCATCGGGGACCTGAACGGGATCACGGAGAAGCTGGACTATCTGAAGGATCTGGGCGTCAACGCCCTGTGGATCTGCCCCTGCTACAAGAGCCCCAACGACGATAACGGGTACGATATATCGGATTACCGGGATATCATGACCGAATTCGGCACGATGGCGGACATGGACCGGCTGATCGCCGAGATGCACCGGCGGGACATGAAGCTGATCATGGACCTGGTGCCCAACCACACCTCCACCGCGCACCGCTGGTTCCAGGAATCCCGGAAAGGCCGGGACAACCCCTACAGCGACTACTACTACTGGTTTGACGAGCCCCCGAACGACTGGCCCTCCATGTTCCGGGGCAGCGCGTGGGAATACGACCCCGTAAGGGGGCAGTACTATCTGCACTCCTTCGCCGTCAGCCAGGCGGATCTGAACTGGGAAAACCCCGCCGTGGTGCGGGACATGCAGGCGGTGGTGGATTTCTGGATCGACAAAGGGGTGGACGGCTTCCGCATCGACGTCATCGACATGATTTCCAAGAGCTTCCCGCAGAATCGGAACGGCTTCGGTCCCCGGCTGCATGAGTTCATTCACGCCCTCTTCGGCCGGGAGAAGACCAGAGGGATTTTCACGGTGGGGGAGAGCTTCGTGCAGGACATCGACGAGATGATCCGGCACTGCGGGGCGGACCGGGGCGAGCTGAGCACCCTGTTCCTGTTCGACCA
>CADBTC010000035.1 GCA_902797445.1 uncultured Eubacteriales bacterium
CGTGCTGCTGGCCTGCGCCAGGGCGGTGGGAAAGGCCCATGCCCGCGGGCAGAATGGCTGCATCACGCTGTTTGACGTGCCCCCGGCAGATCTGAGCCCCCTGAGCGGGGAAGAGCTGCGCAGGCGCCTGCTGTAATCGGAGGACCATAGGAATGACAGGCATTTACGGGCTGCAGAAAATGACCCTGCTGGATTATCCGGGGAAGGTGGCCTGCACGGTGTTTTTAGGGGGATGCGACATGCGCTGCCCCTTCTGCCACAACAGCGAGCTGGTGGACGGAACGGCGAAGCCCGTCATGTCAGAGGAGGAGCTGTTTTCCTTTCTGAAAAAGCGCCAGGGGCTGCTGGAGGGGGTGGCCGTTACCGGCGGCGAGCCTCTGCTGCGGGCGGAAAATCTGGATCTGCTGCGGGAGATCCGGGCGCTGGGTTATCCGGTGAAACTGGATACAAACGGGACCCATCCCCGCTACCTGGAAAAAGCGCTGGGGGAGGGGCTGGCGCAATATGTGGCCATGGATATTAAAAACAGCCCCGAGCGGTATGCGGAGACGATCGGGCTGCGGTCCTTCGATCTTTCCCCGATCCGGGAGAGCGTGCAGTTGCTCCTTTCCGGAAGCGTTCCCTTCGAATTCCGCACCACGGTTGTGGCCGAGCTGCATGATGACGACAGCTTCCATGGCATCGGCGCATGGATCCGGGGGGCGGAGCGGTACTATCTGCAGCCCTTCACAGACCGGGAGACGGTGCCCTTCCAGGGGTTCCATACCCCGGACAAGGAGCGGCTGAACGCCTGGCGGGAAATCATGCGCGGCTATGTGCCGGAGGCGGAAATCAGAGGGCAGGCGTAATCGGTGGAAGAACCCAAAGAAAAACACAAAAACACAAGATATGGGGAGATGGAAAAATTTCCCAATCTATATATTGACATTGCCTCCCGTCGGTGATATATTGTACCGGCACGCGAAAAAGCAGGGAGGCCTGTTTTTTTGCGGTAAAAATGCGAAACACGGCCGCGGCCTTCTCCGCGGAAAAGGGAGGTTGAACCATGTATCAGGTTGTCAAACGGGACGGAAAAATCGCCGAGTTCGAAATTACCAAGATCTCCGAAGCGATTACCAAAGCCTTTAAAGCGCTGGATAAGCAGTATCACCCCAGCGTCATCGATATGCTGGCCCTGCGGGTGACGGCGGAATACGAGCCCATGATCCGGGACGGGAAGATCGCCGTGGAAACCATTCAGGACTGCGTGGAAAAGGTCCTGAGCGAGGCTGGGTACGCGGACGTGGCCAAGGCCTATATCCTGTACCGGAAACAGCGTGAAAAGGTCCGGAACGTGAACTCCGCCCTGCTGAACTACAAGGACCTGGTGGACAACTACCTGCACATCAACGACTGGCGCGTGAAGGAAAACTCCACGGTCACCTATTCCGTGGGCGGCCTGATTCTCTCCAATTCCGGCGCCATTACCGCGAACTACTGGCTCAGCGAGATCTATGACTCGGAGATCGCGGAGGCTCACCGGTCTGCTGCGCTGCACCTGCACGATCTGAGCATGCTGACGGGATACTGCGCGGGATGGAGCCTGAAGCAGCTGATCCAGGAAGGCCTGGGCGGTGTGCCGGGGAAGATTACCTCCTCTCCCGCGGGACATCTGTCCACGCTGTGCAACCAGATGGTTAACTTCCTGGGCATCATGCAGAACGAATGGGCCGGGGCCCAGGCGTTCTCCAGCTTCGACACCTATCTGGCTCCCTTCGTCAAGGCGGACAACCTGACCCAGAAAGAGGTCAAGCAGTGTGTCCAGAGCTTCATCTATGGCGTCAATACCCCGTCCCGCTGGGGAACGCAGGCGCCCTTCAGCAATATCACGCTGGATTGGGTATGCCCCAAGGATCTGGCCAATCTGCCGGCCATCGTAGGCGGAAAAGAAATGGACTTCACCTATGGCGACTGCCAGAAGGAAATGGACATGGTCAACAAGGCCTTCATCGAAATCATGATCGAAGGCGACGCAAACGGCCGCGGCTTCCAGTATCCGATCCCGACCTACTCCATCACCAATGATTTTGACTGGAGCGAGACAGAAAACAACAAGCTGCTTTTTGAGATGACCGCAAAATACGGCACACCGTATTTCTCCAACTATATCAACTCCGATATGGAACCGAGTGATGTGCGCTCGATGTGCTGCCGTCTGCGCCTGGATCTGCGCGAGCTGCGCAAGAAATCCGGCGGCTTCTTCGGTGCCGGTGAATCAACCGGATCGATCGGCGTCGTTACGATCAATATGCCGCGTATCGCATATCTGGCAAAAGATGAAGCGGACTTCTATAAGCGTCTGGATAATCTGATGGATATTGCAGCGCGCAGCCTGAAGACAAAACGTACCGTCATCACCAAACTGATGGAGCAGGGACTGTATCCGTACACAAGGCGTTATCTCGGCACCTTTGAAAACCATTTTTCCACAATCGGTCTGATCGGCATGAATGAAGTATGCCTGAACGCAAAATGGCTGCATGCGGATCTTACTGACCCGAAGGCACAGCGCTTCACACAGGATGTCCTGAATCACATGCGTGAACGTCTCTCTGATTATCAGGAGAAATACGGAGATCTCTACAATCTGGAAGCAACGCCTGCAGAGTCCACGACCTACCGCTTCGCAAAACATGATGTGGAGAAATATCCGGATATTATTACCGCAAACATGAACGGTACGCCGTACTACACCAACTCCTCGCATCTGCCGGTAGGCTTTACCGAGGACGTATTCTCTGCCCTTGATATCCAGGATGACCTGCAGACGCTTTACACCTCCGGCACCGTCTTCCATGCTTTCCTGGGAGAGAAGCTTCCGGACTGGAAGGCAGCTGCCAATCTGGTTCGCAAAATTGCAGAGAACTACAAACTGCCGTACTACACGATGTCACCGACTTACTCAATCTGTAAGGATCACGGCTATCTGACCGGCGAGCAGTACACCTGCCCGGTCTGCGGCGGCAAGACAGAAGTTTACAGCCGGATCACCGGCTACTACCGTCCGGTTCAGAACTGGAA
>CADBTC010000036.1 GCA_902797445.1 uncultured Eubacteriales bacterium
AAGGAAAATTCGTACTGAAGGCGCCATACAGCGCCTCTGGGGATCAGCCGGAGGCGATCCGCGCCCTGGCGGAGGGCGTCCGGGCCGGACTCAAGGATCAGATCCTGCTGGGGGTGACCGGCAGCGGTAAGACCTTTACCATGGCCTCTGTGATCGAGCAGGTGCAGAAGCCAACCCTGGTGATCGCCCACAACAAAACCCTGGCGGCCCAGCTGTGCACAGAGCTGAAGATTTTTTTTCCGGACAGCTGTGTGGAATACTTTGTCAGCTATTATGATTATTATCAGCCGGAGGCTTATATTGCCTCTTCCGATACCTATATCGAGAAGGATGCTTCCATCAACGACGAAATCGACCGGCTCCGCCACAGCGCCACGGCTGCCCTGCGGGAGCGGAAGGATGTCATCATCGTCGCCTCCGTCAGCTGCATTTATTCCATGGGGGATCCCAGCGAATATGAGGGGATGATGCTCTCCCTGCGGCCGGGGATGCGGATAGAGCGCAGCCGGCTGGTGCGGTCCCTGATCGACATCCAGTACGAGCGCAATGAGATTGATTTTGCCCGGGGGACGTTCCGGGTGAAGGGGGACACGATCGAAGTCATTCCCGCGGGACAGCACGAGAAAGCCATCCGAATCGAGCTGTTCGGGGACGAGATTGACCGGATCTGTGAAATCGACGCGGTCAGCGGGCATGTGCTGGCGACCCTGGAACACGCGGCGCTTTTTCCCGCGACGCATTACGCGACGGACCCCGCGAATCTGGAGGCCCATATCGGGGACATCGAGCGGGATCTGGCGGAGCGGATCGCATACTTCGAAAAGGAGGGCCGGCTGCTGGAGGCACAGAGGATTGCCCAGCGGACCCGATACGACATCGAAATGATGCGGGAGATCGGATACTGCCAGGGCATCGAGAACTACAGCCGTTATTTTGACGGACGGAAGCCGGGGGACGCGCCGTACACGCTGCTGGACTATTTTCAGGGCGAGTTTCTGACCCTGATCGACGAAAGCCATGTGACGATTCCGCAGATCCGCGCCATGTATAATGGGGACCGGGCTCGGAAGGAGACGCTGGTCGATTACGGATTTCGGCTGCCGTCCGCCTTCGATAACCGGCCGCTGCTCTTTGGAGAGTTCGAGAAACGGATCGGGCAAACCATCTATGTTTCCGCCACGCCGGGGCCCTACGAAAGCGCCCGGAGCCAGCAGACGGTGGAGCAGCTGATCCGGCCTACTGGTCTCCTGGATCCCAAGGTCATCCTACGCCCGGCTACGGGGCAGGTGGACGATCTGGTGGGTGAGATCCGGAAGGTGACAGCCAATCATCAGCGGGTGCTGGTGACAGCGCTGACCAAGCGCATGGCGGAGAGCCTGACGGAATACCTGAAGGAGCTGGAGATCAAAGCGAGATATCTGCACAGCGATATCCTGACCATTGAGCGAATGCAGCTGCTGCGGGATCTGCGGCTGGGGGAATACGACGTGCTGGTCGGAATCAACCTGCTGCGGGAGGGCCTGGACCTGCCGGAGGTGGCCCTGGTGGCCATTCTGGACGCGGACAAGGAAGGCTTCCTCCGATCGGAAACCAGTCTGGTCCAGACCATCGGCCGGGCCGCCCGCAACGTGGACGGGCGGGTCATCCTCTACGGGGATATCCTGACGGACAGCATGGAAAAGGCCATGACGGAAACGAACCGGCGGCGGGCCATCCAGGAAGCGTATAACGAGCGGAACGGGATTACGCCGGAAACGGTGCGATCCGCGATCCGCAACGTACTGGAGATTACCAAAAAGGTGGAGGAAACGGCCAGCGCGCCGTTGACGGAGGAGGAGCGGGACGCCCTGATCCGCCAGATCGAGGAGGAAATGCTCGCGGCGGCGAAGGACATGGAATTCGAACGGGCGGCGAAGCTGCGTGACCGGATGCTGGAGCTGCGGGGCGAAGCGCCCATGCAGGATGATACCCAGCAGAAGCGGCACCGTCGGCGGGAGCGGACCCGGAAAAGCGGATACTGATCCGTCCCGGACGGGGCCAGAGCGATCCAGCCTCGGGCGCAAGCCCGGAAGGGTGGATCGGAATCCGAAGGAGAGGAACGATGATGAAAAGGAAACCCGGAAGCCTTATGTGGCTGACCCCCATTCTGCTGGCACTGCCCGTCGCGGCGGCGCTGGGATTCGCAGCCATCCGTTTCGGCGCGGAGCTGCAGAATCTGATTCAGGTAGCGATCAAGCTGGCGGTGACGAAATGAGTAAAAAGACGAAGAAGAATTTACCTGCAAAGGGATGGAACGTCCCTGCGGCGATCCTGGCGGTGCTTCTGACCATGGCCCTCTGGGCGACGCAGCTGGGGGCGGTGAGCCTCTGGGCGGTCAGCTCACAGCGGCTGCATGAACGAGTGGCTTTGAGCCAGGAATCCATTGACCGCCAGATGACCCGGATCGCGGCGGAAATCTCGGCCATTGGCGAAACCCATCATTTTGATCCATCGCCCGTGACGGCTGCGGTGACCCGGGAGAGCGTGGAAGCGCTTAACCGGCAGACCGTGGCCTGGTGGACCGGCTTCGGTGCCACGGGTGAGCTGCAGGAACCGCCCGTGTATCACACCGATCTGAAAGACGTTCTGGTGAAGGATCAGGGCTTCATGCAGGGGCTGGAGGAAACAACGGTTAACAGCACCGTCGAACAGGTTGAGGCCCGGGTGGACGAAGCGGTTCGGAAATCCGTGGTCATGGTCCGGGATGAGCTGATTCAGGGGGGATTGCAGCGGGTGACCGATCGGGTGGATATCCCTAAAGTCCTGGAGATCATCCGGAAGCTTCCCGGACTGGGCGCCGCAGCCAGCCTGCTGCTGGCGGGGCTGATCGCGCTGATGATGAGCCGGAAAATACAGCTGGCCGGGCTGTACATCGGCGGAGCGCTCAGCGGATGCGGGCTGCTGGTGCTGCTGACACTGGGACTGCTGAAAGCGCTGCGTCTGGAAGCCTCCATTGGCGAAGCGTCGGCGGCGCTGCAGGCGCAGTATCATCACCTGGCCCGAATCCTGACCATGGAGTCCATCGGACTGGCGACGCTGATGATGATTGTCGGCGGGCTGCTGATGGCCTGGGCCGTGAAGACCCTGAGGAAATACGCATGAGCCGGAAACGTATACGGATACATTATACGATCCGCCATCCGCGGATCCCGGAAAGGATGACCCTGGCGGTGGCGCCGGATCTGCACGCGCAGCCCTTTAACGACGTGATGCCGGACTTCGAGGCCGCGGACGCGATTCTTGTCCCCGGGGACCTTGTAAACCGGCACCGGGACACCTACACGGAAGCGATCCGCTTTTTGAAGGAAGCCCCTAAGGCGGCGCCGGTCTATTATTCCATTGGCAACCATGAGCGGAAGTGTGCCTTTCGGGAGGACTGGATGCGCCGGGTGCGGGAGAGCGAGGTTCACCTGCTGGATGACGAAAGCACCCTGTTTCGGGGCATTCGGATCGGCGGGCTTTCCAGCCATCCGCATGCCGAAGCAGATCTGAACTTTCTCTCTGCATTCGAACAGGCGCCGGAATACCGTCTGCTGATGTGCCATCATCCGGAGATGTGGCGGGACAGCGTGGCGGGCCGGGACGTAGATCTGACGGTTTGCGGTCATGCTCACGGGGGCCAGATTCAGTTTTTCGGACAGGGGATATATGCACCCGGGCAGGGCTTTTTTCCGAAGCTCACCCACGGCGTCCACGGGGGCGGAAAGATGATTCTGTCCCGGGGCATGAGCAACGGAACCGGAATGCCCCGTTTCAACAACCCCTGCGAGCTGATTCTGCTGCATCTGGAGCCGGGGGACGAGACAGCCGTTTTTGAAATGAAAGATTCCTGAGCGCGGCGCGATGCCCCCTCATGAGGACGAAGGCGCTGCCTGGAAGAAAGGAAGCACCATGACAAAGGAAGATATTCAGCTGCTGGTGGACTGGTTTGACAAAAACCAGAATCATAAAATCACCTTTCTGGAAAAGGAAGCCGTCAAGCTGGTCCTGAAGAAGGCGGATACGGTGGGCGAGCTGGCGGACACGGTGCTGAAGCTGCTGAAGAAATAAGCGGACAGCCGGTTCGCATCCCGCGGCTGGTCATGGAAAAGTTCGGGTGGGAACCTGCGGTCAACCCATGCACGGGGCGCCCTGCGTCCATGGAAATGCATATCTATATGCATGAGCCATAGCCTGATCCTATGACTCCGCATTGCCATTTCATATTGGACAAACCGATCTTCCGGTGATATGATGCACACGTTCCTGATCGAGAAGGGCCTTCCGGGACGAAGGGAAGGTCCACAGTCAGGGGAAAGTAAGGAGGATAAGAACATGAAGAAACTGACTGCGCTGCTTTGCGCCCTGATCCTGACCCTCAGCCTGGCATCTGCCGGAGCGCTGACCATCGCCGTGCCCAACGATCCGACCAACGAAGGCCGCGCGCTGCTGCTGCTGCAGGCCCAGGGCGTCATCACCCTGAAGGAAGATGCGGGCATCACCGCCACCAAGGCGGACATCGTCGACAATCCCCTGGGTATCGAGTTTGAAGAAGTGGAAGCGGCCATGGTACCCAACGTGCTGGCCGATGTGGATTTCGGCATCATCAACGGAAACTACGCCCTGGCAGCCGAGATTCTGGATAAGGCGCTGCTGTTCGAAAACAGCGAGAGCCCCTATGTGAACGTGGTTTCCGTCAAGGCCGAGAATGCGGACAGCCCCAAATCCAAGGCTCTGGCCGCGGCCGTGCTGAGCCAGGAAGTGGTGGACTTCTTTGCCACCTACACCAATGGCGCCATCGCCACGATTGACAATCCCACCGACGGATATGACGCTTCCGTGGATTACGACGCGCTGAAGGGCGAGACCATCAAGGTGGTCTGCACGCTGGATCCCCACAGCTATGTGCTGGAGATCGCGAAGAAGATCCTGGCGGAGAAGGGCGTTAACCTGGAAATCACCATCGTGGACGACTATGTGACGCCCAATACCATCGTGGACGCGGGCGACGCGGATGCCAACTTCTTTGCCCATGCTCCCTATCAGGAGAACTTCAACGCCGAGAACGGCACCAACCTGGTCACTATCGCAGGCGTGCATGTGGAGCCCATGGGCTTGTATGCCGGCAAGAGCGCTGACCTGAGCCTGCTGGGCATCAGCAAGTAAGCAAAATCCGCCCAGAAGACGGATGTATGAGGGGAGACCGGATGGCTTCATCCGGCTCCTTTTTTCCGTGATTGCGCTTTTTCGGGCAAGCAGTTATAATACACATCGGCGCTGACGGTTCTGACCGGCCGAACTGCGCCGAATGGAGGAGCGGGCATGATCGAACTGAGAAATCTTTCCAAGCATTTTACGACGCTGGACGGGCCGGTTGACGCGCTGCGGCACATCAATCTGACGGTGCGTGACGGGGATATTTACGGCATCATCGGTATGAGCGGCGCCGGGAAAAGCACCCTCGTCCGGTGTATTAATATGCTGGAAAAGCCGACGGAGGGCAGCGTCCTGCTGGACGGGCAGGATCTGGGCGCCCTGAAGGAAAAGGAGCTGCGGGAAATGCGCCGGAAGGTCAGCATGATTTTCCAGAGCTTCAATCTGCTGATGCAGCGCACCTGCCTGCAGAATATCATGCTGCCGTTGAAGCTGACCCGCACCTCTGACGCCGAGGCGAAGAAGAAGGCCAAAGAACTGCTGGAGCTTGTGGGCCTCCCCGATAAGGCCAACAGCTATCCCGCCCAGCTATCCGGCGGCCAGCAGCAGCGCATTGCCATCGCCCGGGCCCTGGCGACGGAGCCCTCAGTGCTGCTGTGCGATGAGGCCACCTCGGCGCTGGATCCCAAAACGACCCACGCGATCCTGGAGCTGATCCGGGACATCAATCACAAAATGGGCATCACCGTCATCGTCATTACGCACCAGATGAGCGTTGTGCAGGAAATCTGCAACCGGGTCGCCATTCTGGAAAACGGCGAGGTGGTGGAGGAGGGAGAAGTCAGCGAGGTGTTCTCCAATCCCCGTGCCAAAGCCACCCGGAACCTGATCTATCCAGAAATGGCGGACAACGAGAATCTGCTGAGCGAGGGCGGCCAGCGGATTCGGATTATCTTCAACGGCAAACAGCCCTCCCAGGAGCCGCTGATCGCGAAGATGGCGGTGGAAACCGGGATCCTGCCCAGCATCATGGGCGCTTCCACGCGCACCGTCGGGGGCAACGCCTACGGGTACATGCTGCTGGAGATCCCCGGTTCGCCGGAGAATATGGCCCGGGCCGTTTCCTATCTGAGCGGCATTCCGGATATCGTTTTCCAGGTGGAGGCTGAGTACAGCGGAGAGGGGGTGATCGCATGAATTTTGCCAGCGCGTTTACCCCTGAGCGCCTGCAGGAGGCGTGGAACTGCCTGCTGACGGAATTCCCCTTCGCTGTGTGGGAAACCGTTTATTCTACGGTACTGGCCACCTTTTTTGCCATCGTGATCGGTCTGCCCCTGGGCATCATCCTGGTGACGGGCGAACAGAAGGGGATCCGCCCGCTGCCCCGGCCGCTGATGAGCTTCCTGAACGTGCTGATCAACCTGCTTCGGTCCGTTCCGTTTATCATTCTGATGGTCATGGTGATCCCGCTGACCCGGGTCATCGTCGGCACCTCCGTCGGGACAGTGGCGTCCATTGTGCCCCTGACGGTGGCGGCGTTCCCCTTCATTGCCCGGCTGGTGGAAAGCAGCCTGCGGGAGGTCAATCCAAACATTATCGAAACCGCGCAGGCCATGGGGGCGACCCCCATGCAGATCATCTGGCGCGTGATGCTGCCGGAGAGCGTGCCAAGCCTGATTACCAATTTCACCCTGGCCATCACGACCATTATGGGCTACACCGCCATGAGCGGCGCCGTGGGCGGAGGCGGCCTGGGCAAGCTGGCGCTCGCCTATGGCTATCAGCGGTACCGGTATGCGGTGCTGTATCTGGCGGTCATCGTGCTGGTGATCATCACCCAGGTGATCCAGTCCTTCGGCACATGGCTGGCCCGGAAGTGCGATAAACGCCTGAAAAACAAGTAAAAATCTGACGCCGGAGGCGGGAAACACCTTGACAGCAAAGGGTTGAAACGCTATAATGCAACCCGTCCTGAAGAGGATTTGTTCAGCGCACCTATCCGTCCATACGGCAGGTGCGCCTTGATTATGAAATGGAGTGAATAACAATGGCAGAAGAGAAAAGTACCATCCTGACAGAAAGCGGCCTGAAAAAGCTGGAGGAACAGCTGGATTACCTGATTTCCGTGAGGCGCAACGAGGTCAGCGAGCAGATCGCCATCGCCCGGGGCTTCGGGGATCTGAGCGAAAACGCCGAATACGACGAGGCCAAGAAGGAACAGGCCAAGGTCGAGGCGGAAATCACCCGCCTGCAGGCGACGATCCGGACGGCGACGGTCGTGGCGGATGACGAGATCACCACGGAAAAGGTTTCCATCGGGACGATCGTCAAGGTGAAGGATATCGAGGAGAACGAAGAGGTCGAATACGCCATCGTCGGCGCCAATGAAGCGGATCCCTTCGATAACAAGATCTCCGTGGAAAGTCCGGTTGGCGCGGGGCTGCTGGGCGCGAAAAAGAACCAGACGGTGCAGATCCAGGTTCCCACGGGACTGCTCCATTTCAAAATTCTGGGCATCCGCAAGATCTGATACGGAAAATCAAAGAAAAGGAAACGGACCAAGCATGGCAGAGAATCGCAACACGAATCAGGAACTGAGCGAGCAGGAACAGATCCGCCGGGAAAAGCTGCAAGCGCTGCAGGCGGCGGGAAAGGATCCTTTCCAGATCCGCCGGTTTGATGTGGATCATCATTCCCAGGACATCAAGGATCACTTCGACGAGCTGGAGGGCAAGGAGGTCACGATTGCCGGCCGGATGATGACCCGGCGCATCATGGGGAAGGCTTCCTTCTGCCATATCCAGGATCTGCAGGGGACGATTCAGGCCTATGTGGCCCGGGATCTGGTGGGGGAGGAATCCTACGCCGATTTCAAAAAGGACGATATCGGGGATATCGTCGGTGTCAAGGGGACGGTTTTTAAAACCAAGACGGGGGAAATCAGCGTCCACGCGGAGAGCTTCACGCTGCTGAGCAAGAGCCTCCAGCCCCTGCCGGAAAAATTCCATGGCCTGACGAATGTGGACCTGCGGTACCGGCAGCGGTACGTGGATCTGATCATGAATCCGGAAAGCCGGGATACCTTTATCAAGCGGAGCCGGATTCTGGCAGCGATTCGCCGCTTCCTGGACGCGCAGGGCTTTATGGAAGTGGAAACGCCCATGCTGGTGGCCAACGCCGGCGGCGCCGCGGCCCGGCCCTTCGAGACCCACTTCAACGCCCTGGACGAGGACTTTAAGCTGCGGATCAGCCTGGAGCTGTATCTGAAGCGCCTCATCGTCGGCGGGCTGGAGCGGGTATACGAGATCGGGCGGGTGTTCCGCAACGAGGGGCTGGATACCCGGCACAATCCGGAATTCACCCTGATGGAGCTGTATCAGGCGTATACGGACTATCACGGCATGATGGACCTGACGGAGAATATGTACCGGTATGTGGCCCAGGAAGTGCTGGGCACCACCACCATCGTGTACAACGGTGTGGAAATGGATCTGGGCAAGCCCTTTGCCCGGATGACCATGAAGGATGCCGTGAAGCAGTATTCCGGTGTGGACTTCGACCAGATTCATACCCTGGAGGAAGCCCGGGCCGCGGCGAAGGAACACCATATCGAGTTCGAGCAGCGGCATAAGAAGGGGGACATCCTGAACCTCTTCTTCGAAACCTATGTGGAGGAGCATCTGATCCAGCCCACCTTCATCATGGATCATCCGGTGGAGATTTCGCCTCTGACCAAGCGCAAGCCCGCGGATTCGGAGTATGTGGAGCGGTTTGAGTTCTTCATGAACGGATGGGAGATGGCCAACGCCTATTCCGAGCTGAACGATCCCATCGATCAGCGGGCCCGCTTCGCGGCGCAGGAAGAGCAGTTTGCCCAGGGGGATGAGGAAGCCAACCACACGGATGAGGATTTCCTCAACGCCCTGGAAATCGGGATGCCCCCCACGGGCGGCATCGGATACGGCATCGACCGTATGTGCATGCTGCTGACGGACAGCGCCGCCATCCGCGACGTGCTGCTGTTCCCGACCATGAAGTCCATTAACAACCCCGAGGCTTGATTGGTAAGCAATCTCGGATAAAAGTCGGCTTCGAATAAAGTTTTTTTCGAACATATTTCGAACATTTGAACAAAAATGGATGCATTGAGTCTCCCAAAAGAGAGCCGCTCCTCACGGGGCGGCTCTTTTTCAGAGCCCATTGCACCAGTGCGTAAGACGCTGAATTGATTGGAGTGATCATCATTCCTTCCTGCGGATATTTCACAGGCATAAAATGAGAAAAAGTATTTTCAAGCGGCGCAAATCAAAATATTATAACGCTGTAAAGCATTAGGGTGTTCAATGGGTTGGATTTCATTACACAGATGATCGATACAGATCTGCTCCAGAAAGAGATCGGCAGACAGGAGAAGATGAAATGGCGGGATGGAGAGAATACCTGGGAGATAAGGCGTTTTATAAAAAGATTATCGCTATCGCTCTGCCCATATCCGCCCAGCAGCTGATCACGGTGGGGGTGAACCTGATGGATACCGTGATGCTCAGCTCCATGGGCGACGCCCAGCTGTCCGCCTCTGCCCTGGGTGGGCAGTTTATTCCGTGACCACCATCGTACAGCAGTTATCCTCTGTGCTGACCCAGGGCATTGCCAATGCCAGCGGCATTATGACCGGGCACACCATGGGCAAAGGAGACATGGAAAAAGCCCAGAAGCAGGGCTATACCTTCCTGGGACTGGGCTTTGCGGTGGGATGCTTCGCGGCGATGGTGATCCTGCTGGTAAGCGGTCCCATCATCAATTATTACAAGGTGTCCGCGGAAACCAATGAAATCGCCTGGCAGCTTATGGATGCCATCAGCTTCATCGTGATATTCCAGGCCATGAACTCCATCCTCACAAAAGGGGTGCTGCGGGCGGGCGGGGATACCCGCTTCCTGATGGCGGGAGACATCCTGTTCCTGTGGGTGGCCTCCATCCCCCTGGGGATGCTGGCGGGTTTCGTGTTCCACTGGACGCCCTTCTGGATTTATACTATGCTGAAAATCGACCAGATCATCAAGTGCGTATGGTGCTTCTTCCGCTTGCGCAGCCGCAAATGGATGAAGAGAATCCAAACAGCAAATGGATAAACTTTTGAACTGCTTTTTAACATGACGATGTATTCTTCGACGATTGCGAAATCCAGCTCGAAAGAATGCGGTAATGATTAATGACTTCCTTATCATAGTCCATCGGTGTTCTGCTCCTAAACCTCAAAAGTTCGATCAACATACAATCCCTGTCATATATGCGAATGTCGGAATGATAGTATTATATTTCTGAGATGCCGTCATCAAATATTTTCTCTTTCAGGAAGGTCTGTATGATATGGGGCTTCCGTTCCTGCTTTTCGCGCTTATGCGGCTCAGCTCGAATAAAAATTCCAGATTGCGCCATCGTTCAATTCCCTGTATAATAAACACGAGAAGGGCGTTTTTGACAAAAATGTCCTGCGGCGAAATCAAGATAATGACCGGGGACAGGTTTCCGGCGCGCTTCCATTTTGAGACAGCGGGCGGGATCTCCGCGCCGTTTTCTTTTGCGGCTGGATCCATGGAGAGCAAAGGGCTTTGGAAGAGATGGGGAGGAGTAAAGGAGATGAAGAGACTTCTCGCGGTCATTCTGGCCGCGGCCATCCTTGCTTCTGGCATCACGCTGCCGGAAGGAGCACTGGCAGCGCAGAAAGCCGTGACATCCGGAGCGAATTCTCTGGGGTTGACTGTATGGTCGGTGGAGGATGATCACTGGACGATGACCATGCGGGTCGGCAATCCAAACGCGAGGGTCAACCTGTATGACAGCCAGAATCATCCGCTGAAGTCCGGGGATGACGCGGTATACAGTGGAGCTTCGATTCTGGAGACGGAAGGAAAGAGCCTGGCCGTCGTGAAGCTGGATCAGGATTGGATGGCCATCCTGGATGAAAACAGCCGCGCGGGGATTGTAAAATCAGAAGAGAAAAGCGTTGCGATCACGCTGCAGAATGGAACCGTGTATTATCGCGTTGGACAATTCACGGGAACCGCGGAGAATCTCGAAGTCATGATGGATGATGTCCGTGTATCCGCCGGAGAATTCACCAGCGGAGTTGCCCAGAAGGCCTCGAATCGTTACGCCGTTACGCTTGTTCGGGGACAGGCCGGTATTACGACGGGAAACGGAAAAGATTTCTCGATCGCAGCGGGAGAAATGGCGACGATGGAGACCGGAGCGTACAGAAAATCGTCCTTTGAAAAGAAGCTTCCGCTGGAAGAAGATTTGCCGGACTTTCTGGTTAAGGCCATGCGGCTGGAAACTCATATTCTGGAGGATGGCGATCTGTCCCTGCTTCCGGTGTTTGAGGAAAACGGATGGGAAAAGGGAAGGCTTTTCGGGACCATTGACCTTGGCGAACTCGCTGAACTCGAAAAAAAGTATTGGGTGACAGGGCTGTGGCTCAGCAGGTCGGAAGGAACGATCCATCTTTACGACAGCGACGAGAACGCTCTGGAGGTCGAAGAGGGCATGCGCTTCTTCGGCGGAACAGCCCTGGAGACGGAAGAGGAAAGCCAGGCCGCGGTGGATATGGACCGGGAGCGGCTGGCCATCATGGACGAAATAAGCCGGGCTGAATTTGAGAAAACAGCGAATGGGGATCAAATCAGTATCGCCCTGAAGAGCGGATCCATGTATTTTCGGGTGGGAGAGCCGCTGGAAGGGGATGAAAGCTTTGATGTCCTCATGGATGACATCCGGCTGGCGATCCGCGGAACCTGCGGCATGGTACAGCGGGAAGAGGAAGATCTCTCCATCATTCTGGCAAGCGGCCACGCGGAGATTTCCCGGGAAGGGGAGGAAGCCGGGAAAACCGAAGGAATTACGATTGGCGCTGGTGAAATCGTGACGGTGGAAACCGTGGAAGGCGCGGAACCTTCCTTCAACAAAAGAGAACTTCAGGAAGACGAGATCCCGGCGTTTCTGATGACAGCCCTCTCTCAGGAGAAAACGGAGCAGGTGCGGAGAGTCAGGGAAGAAACCGACTGGAAACTGAAAACGATCGGAGGATATCCAATCAGTCTGGACCAGCTGGATGAAACCGTCAGAAGCTACTATCAGGCGATGATTGATAAAAAGGAACAGGTTGATTACTTTGGAGTATGGGGGAATGATACAGCTGTCGGATATCAATATGCGCTGGTATATATAGACGAGGAGGATAGCATCCCTGCTCTTCTTCTGGCCGGAATCTCCTCCTTTGACGGGTGTCGATATTTCAAGGTATTCCAGTATGATCCGGAAAAGCCAGGGCTCTGGCAATGCCTCGAACCGTGGAATGAATATAAACAAAGGTTTTATCTCCGTAAAGGCGGAAAAGGACTGCTGTATTGGAACAATGATGGAATGTTTCACGACGTAATTTACGAAGCTCGTCGTGGACAATACGATCTGGAAATCATCAAACTCTGGGATGGGCCGGACAACACCTGGCCAGACGAGATACCGAAGGAAGACATCACATGGATTGATATCCCATAAAACCGGAAAAGGCTTCCTGTGCCATAAAGAGAAGGAGCTGAATTTCATGAAAAGATGGATTGCCCTGGTGCTGGCCGCGGCCCTTGCGCTGCCAGGCGCCGTTTCGCTGTTCCCGGATACAGCCTGGGCTGATGAGCCGATTTACATTATTCCGGACAGCGACAAACGCCTGATGACCAGGGAGGAAGCGTGGGAATACTCTTTCGAAACGCTGCTATATGCGTTTAACGAGATCTACGCGCGGCACGGGTATAAGTTCGAAACCGGCAGCAAATGCTACAACTGGTTTACCCAGATGAGCTGGTATACCCCGAATGAAACGACCGCGAACAATCAGGAAATCTATGCTCAGTGTTCGGACACAGAGAATCAGAACGCGGAGCTGATCAAATCTGTCCGGACGGAGATGCGGAATATGAACACCACCAATCCGAACGGAAAGGGCATGCCCTCGTCGCCCGAGGAAAAAGAGGATCAGCCGCGGGGATTCCGCCGCGTGGATCTGAAAGCCGGCCAGCTGTACAATGTTTTTACAGCCCCCGGCACATCTTCCTACCGTGCCAACAAGTGCAAGGCCAAGGTCAGTACCAACGGCCCGGTGTACGCCCTGGGACTGGATCAGGGATGGATGCTGATGCTGTATGAGGCGAACTTTGCCGGGCAGTATCGCGTCGGCTACATCGACTATTCCAAAATCAGAGGCACGCGTCCCGAACTGGATACGCTGTCCTGGGACGGAAGCGTTGTGGAGGTGCTGAAGACCACGGAGATGACGGATGACCCCGCCCTGACGGGAAAAGCCCTGACGAAGCTCTCCGCCGGCACGAAGGTCATCTATCTCACGACCATGTATAACAACACCGGCTGGGATTATATCGAAACGAAAATCAAGGGGAAAAGGGCCCGCGGCTTCGTTCCGTCCGGAACCCTTTCCATGACCGGAGAGGATATCACAGAGAAGGAAGTTTATCGGCTTGAAATCGATGGGGACGGCTGATAAGGGAGACGGCACCGTGAAAGAAGCAGGCAGCAGGAACAAAAGCATATGGAAAACCCGCATCCCGGTATCCCTGGGGCTGGCACTGGCCGTGTGCCTTTTATGCGTGTCGGGAGCCTTTTACGCTCTGGATAACCGGCTGACTGACGTCCTGTATCAGCAGACCAGATCTTCTTCCGGGGAGATCGCCGTGATCGGCATCGATTCGGAAACGGTGGGGAGACTGGGGTATCCCATGCAGTGGTCGCGGCGGCAGATGGCAACGGTCATCCGCCACCTGAACAGCGATCCGGAAAACCGGCCCGCTGTGATCGGCGTCGATGTCCTTTTCTCAGGGGAGAGCCGAATAGATCCGGATGGGGACCGGGAACTGGCGGAGGCCTGCGCGGAATATGGAAACGTGATTATGGTCGGGTGGGCCAATTACGGAACGGAAGTGGTTCGGGATGCTGACAGCTGGGCGATGGTGCACGGCGTCGTTGGATGGGAGGAGCCGTTTGCGGCGCTTGGAGAAAGCGCGGAGGTGGCGCATGCCAACGGCGTGCTGGACGCGGACCGGATTCTGCGGCATGGGCAGCTCTGGATCCAGAAACCGGATGGAGAAGAGGTGAAATCCCTGGCCCGGGCGGTGTATGAGCAATATTGCGCCTGGCACGGGACGGATCCGAATCCCGCGCCGCCCGTGACGGAATCAGGGCTGTTTTACATTCGTTTTTCTGCACGGCATTCCTTCTATGAAGACTCCTGGACTTTTCTGAAATGTCTGGATGAGGAAATCCATTCGAAGCGGCTGCGGGGCAGGATTGTGCTGATTGGCGGATATGCGCCGAAACTGAATGATGAGGTATACACGTCGCTGACGCCGAATCAGATGATGTATGGCGTGGAGGCGCAGGCGAACATCATTGACAGCTTTCTCCATGGCGATTCCTACAGGGAAGCCAGAGGGATCCTGCAGGCAATTGGTCTGTTCGTTTTCGCGTTTGTGGCAGCACTGCTGCTGTGGAACAGGAAGACGGCTCCCGCGCTGCTGATCTGGCTGGCGGGAATCGGCCTGTGGATGGGGGCATGTCTGCTGCTTCGGGAGCAGGAAATAGTGGTTCACGTGCTGTGGGGACCTGCTGCGGTGACGCTGGAATTCGGCGTCATGATCCTGATGAATTATACCAGAGCATATCTGGCCAGGCAGAAGACGGAAAGAACATTCGGACGGTATGTGGATCCGGCGGTGATCCGGGAGCTGATGGACAACAACGCCGCAGCGGATCTCGGAGGAAAGCTCTGTCGGATCGCAGTGCTGTTTGTGGATATCCGGGGATTTACCTCACTGAGCGAGAGCCTGCCGGCCGAATCCGTGGTAGAGATCCTGAACCGGTACCTGGCCCTGACAACCGCCTGCGTCATGCGGAACAAAGGCACACTGGACAAATTCGTGGGGGATTGCACCATGGCGATCTGGGGGGCGCCGGTGCCGGCGGAGGACGCGGTCGGACAGGCGTGCAGGGCGGCGATGGAAATGATTGAGGAGGCCGAGGGACTGGGCGAAGAGGTGGAAAAGCTGCATGGCCGGAAAATCAGCTTCGGCGTCGGGATCCATTACGGTTCCGCGGTCGTGGGCAATATCGGCGCGCCGATGCGGATGGATTATACGGCGATTGGGGATACGGTGAACACCGCGGCCAGGCTGGAAGCCAACGCGCCGGGTGGAAAGATTCTGATTTCCGGCGCTGTCCGGGAGGCGCTGGGGGAGAGAGCCAGGGTCAGCGTCCCGGAAACGGAAATCACCCTCAAGGGGAAGAAGAAAAAGATGGACATCTTCATCCTGGAGGGGCTGGATGAAGCGCGTGATGAGGGGTATTGATCCTTCTGAATACAACCGTGATTTTCAACTGAAAACGGACAAAAAACGGGCCGCTCCGATTGGGGCGGTCCGTTCTATGTGACTGAACATGCTTTCCTGCGGTTCAAAGCAGGATCAGTAATATCGTTCCAGAGTGTAATCCGTCTTCTTGTATTTTTTCCCTTCGAGCTCCGCCGTGGGGTCAAACCGCTTCTCGTCGCCGTCAATGATGGCCACGACCCATGCGTGATAGACGTTCTTCCGGTCCCCGATCATCAGTTTGGCGGGAACGCCCTGGCTGCGCAGCATAGCAACTGTGACGGCGCTCAGATCCTGACAGACGCCCATGTGCTTTTCCCAGCAGTCGTCAATGGTGGGCATCATCCCCTTGGTGTCGTTGGTCTTGACGGAGTTGGCCTTCAGATAATCGTAAGCAAAGCTTTTCCGGACGAAATTACAGATAACCTTGGCGATTTCCGCCTGCTCCGTCAGCCCCTCGCACAGCTCGTTTGCCTTGAGCACGGCTTTGGTTTTCGCCGTATAGTCCACATACTGGTTGGGATAGAGGAAAGCCCGGTTTGTATCCTTCATCTTTGGCGTAAGGGAGACCTGGCCCTCCTGGGAGTACTTTCTGCCGGAAACGTTTTTATACAGCGTAAAGGTATACTTCCCGTTTCCGAACTGCAGGGGGATCACTTCGTATTGGCCCTTGGTATTCAGGTCATACTGAAGCTCGGCCTTTTTGAACTTGACCACCAGCTTCTGCTTCTTTTTGGACTTCTCGCCCTTGACCATGACGTACCCTTCGTTCATGTTGGAGCAGTCGATGACCAGGCTCCCTTTCTTTTTCGTCGTCTTTCCGGTCTTTGGCATCAGGACTTCCGCAAAGCTTAAGGCGCAGATCACATATACCAAAGCCAGGGAAACCGCAATCAGAAGCGTTTGCTTTTTATCCAAGGGCTTTCTCATGCCCATCCCTCCATTTTGACTGAGCCCGTTTCCTTCGGCGAATCGCCGATATTCACATTCGCTTCAAATTATATCATAGTCCCTGCCATCTGACAAATGGTTTTTGGAATTTCCGGATCACGGGAGTTTAACAGTTGACTCACATCAAACTCGACGCAAAGCCTTGTGGGGCTTTATTTTTTTTGCAAAATTTCCAAATTTAATTGT
>CADBTC010000037.1 GCA_902797445.1 uncultured Eubacteriales bacterium
ATTACGGTAATCACTACGGTTTGCTTGATGCAAAGTTAGCATTTTAATTCATATTTCACGCAGTAGCAGGGAGTTGAACTTCATTTCTTTGTTTTGGGAGCAGGTGCGCCTACCGTCCCAAAAACTGGGACGTTGAGCGCACCCGGTTTTTGCATAAATGGAAGAATCTGCTTACATTTGTTCAGAACAATGACTCAAATGAATACAGATAGGGAAGTTTGGATAGACTGGCTGCGGATCATCGCTTGCTTTTTCGTAATGATGACCCATTGTTGTGAGGGCTTCTATTTCGGAGACGGAGGCACACTTGTCCTCACCAAGGCAGATGCCTTCTGGGTGACGTTGCTGAATACATTTACCCGGGCCTGCGTACCGCTATTTGTCGTGGCCTCCAGTTATCTGCAGTTCCCCCTCCATTACCCCGCCGGGACGTTTTTCCGCAGAAGGGGCGTCCGTGTCCTGGTTCCTTTCGTGATTTGGTCGCTGGTATATGCACTGGTCTGGGGTGATCCCGTCCAAAACTTCAAAGACCTTCTGCTCAACTTCAACTATTCGGCCGGTCACCTGTGGTTTGTCTATATGATCCTGGGCGTCTACCTGATCATGCCCCTGCTCTCTCCCTGGGCCGAAAAGGTGGGCAAAAAGGAGTTGCAGCTGTTTCTGGGAATCTGGCTCTTCACCACGGTGATTCCCTATATCCGTTATTGGGCCGGTGGCCCTGCCGAAGTGATCTACGGCCCCTCCGGCATTCCCAACCTGGCCCGTTATCCGCTGTGGGGGGAGGCCAGTTGGAACGCCTACGGAACGTTTTACTACATCAGCGGTTTCATCGGCTACCTGCTGCTGGGCCTGTACTTCCGTAAATTCGTGAAAGAACTGAGCTGGAAAAAGACCCTGGCCATCGCCCTGCCGCTGTTTGCCGCAGGCTTTGCCATCGGGGCCGGCGGGTTCTACCGGCGGGTCCTTGCCAGTGCCGGCGGGGTGTTCCCTGTTTCCGGTCCGGTCGGATATGCAGCCATTTGGGAGACAACCTGGTTCAATGATACGCTGGGCCTGGCTCTCATGACCATCGCCTGGATTCTGATCATCCGGAAGATGAACGGCGCAGGGCCTTTCTACCAAAAATTCATTTTGCCCGTTTCCCAGGCCAGTTATGGGATGTACCTTTGCCATATGCTGGTCCTGAGCAGTGTCTTAACCTGGATCTGCGCCTGGCTCAAACGGGGAACGGAAGGCGTTCTGGGCTTCTGGACCACTCCTGTGGAAGTGCTTCTTACCGCGCTGATTACCTTTATTGTCACAGCCGTTCTTTGCGTCCTTGTCCGGCGCATTCCCAAGGTCGGTAAATTTATTATGGGCTAGTATACCATGGCTTCCAGAAAAGGGAAAATACTCATTGTGGATGACAACGCCGGGATCCGCCAGGCGCTGAAGATATTGCTGCCGATGTATTTCGCCGAGGTGGAGACGATTCCGTCGCCTTCGACGCTGGTTGCCACACTCGAGCGCTTCCGGCCCGATGTCGTGCTTCTGGACATGAATTTCAATACTTCCATCAACACTGGCAACGAAGGGCTTTACTGGGCCGGGGAGATCAAAAAGATGGCGCCGGAAGTGGAGGTCGTACTGTTTACCGCCTATGCAGACATTGCCCTGGCGGTGGAAGGCATGAAGCGGGGAGCCTACGACTTCATCGTGAAGCCGTGGGACAATGAAAAGCTGGTGGCCACGCTTACCGCAGCGCGGGACAAGGCCCGGAAGGCGATGGGGAGTCTTCCTGAGCATAGCGAAGGATCAATGTACTGGGGCACCTCCAAGCCGATGACGGCCATCCGGAAAACCGTCGAGAAGATCGCACCTACCGATGCCACGGTGCTCATCACGGGTGAGAACGGTACCGGTAAAGATGTGCTGGCGCGGGAGATTCACGCCCGCAGTCTCCGCAGCGGGAAGCAGATGGTGGCGGTAGATGCCGGCGCCATTACCGAGACGCTGTTCGAGAGCGAACTCTTCGGCCACGTAAAGGGTGCTTTTACCGATGCGCACACCGATCACGTGGGGAAATTCGAGCAGGCCGACGGAGGCACGCTGTTTCTGGATGAAATCGGCAATATCCCGTTGCACCTGCAGGCCAAACTGCTGCGGGTCATCCAGAACAGAAGCGTCGTGCGGGTGGGGGGTAGCCAGGCCATTCCGGTGAATATCCGGCTGATCTGCGCCACGAACAGGAACCTGGAGCAGCTGGTGCGGGAAGGGCGTTTCCGCGAAGATCTGTATTACCGGATCAATACCGTGCACATCGCCCTGCCGCCGCTCAGGGAGCGCCAGGAGGATATCGCGCCGCTGGCCGAACGCTTCATCGCCCAATTCGCCGAGAAGTATCATCGGCCGGTAGCAGGACTGGATGAATCGGCCAGGGCCCTGCTGAAGGGCGCCCGCTGGAGCGGCAATATCCGCGAGTTGCAGAATGTCATCGAGAAGGCGGTCATTCTGAGCGACCCTCCTGTCATTCTGAGCGAAGCGAAGAATCTGACCGCAAAAGACCTCCAGATCGACCCTGCGGGCTCGCTTAAATCCGTCAACGAGGCGGAGGAGGAAGACCTGGTCCGTGATGCCGTGGAGCGTTCGGGCGGCAACATTTCCGCTGCCGCCAAAGCCCTCGGTATCAGCCGTCCTACACTGTATGCTAAAATGAAGAAATACGGCCTCTGATGCCTGTCTGGCAAGTCATACTGCTCTGTCTGGTCGTCGCAATCATCGCGGCGGTGCTGGCCACGCTCCGGACCAGACGCAAGGACATCAAGAAAGTGGCCTATATGATGGATGCGCTGGAGGACGGCGAACTCAATTTCCGCTTCCAGGACAAAAACAAGTTCAACCGCACCCTGAATCGCATCCGCACCATCTTCGAAAAGCAGCGCCAGGCGCACGAGCAGGATTCGTGGACCAAACTGATCCGCGTGCTGACACACGAGATCATGAATACGGTGTCGCCCATCGCCTCGCTTTCCGATGCGCTGTCGAAGTCCATGGATGAGACGGGGCGCAGCGAGCTGGATGTGAAGGCCGGGCTGGAAACCATCAGTGACTCGTCCAAGAATCTCATCAAGTTTGTGGAGACCTACCGGCAGCTTTCCGGCGTAGCCCGGCCGATGCGGAAGGCCATCGACCTGCAGGAGCTGATGGATGGCGTCATCGCGTTGAACAGCGAGTTTACCGCCGGCTGCGGCGCCTCGTGCAGCTATCATCCGAAGGAGCCGGACCTGATGATTTATGCCGACCAGGGGCAGATTTCCCAGATTCTGATCAATCTCATCAAGAATGCCCTGCAGGCCGGCGCGCAGCACATTGACCTGTCGGCCAGGATGGGCAAAGACGACGAGGTGATTGTCGAGGTGGCCAATGATGGCGCCCCCATCCCGCCGGCCGCGCAGGAGCAGATTTTCGTCCCGTTCTACACCACCAAGAAGGATGGGTCCGGCATCGGCCTCTCCCTGGCCCGCCAGATCATGCGTCAGCACAACGGCAGCATCGACCTTGTTAAGAGCGATGCTGCCGTGACAGTGTTCCAGATGGTTTTCCGGTAGAGATTCTGTTTTGGGATGTCGTCTGGCCGGTGTGGCTATTTTCCGGCCGAAAGGTATTCTTTCAGCGCTTCCACATACTTGCCGAAGGCTTCCTGCCCGTCCGGGGTGATCCGGCAGATGGTGCGGGGCATCTTGCCTTTGAAGCCCTTTTCAACGGTGATGTAGCCGGCCGATGTGAGTTTGTCAATCTGCACGCTCAGGTTTCCGGAGGTGGCACCGGTCTGTTTCTTCAGATAGGTGAAATCGGCTTCATCCACTCCGGCCAGGATGCTCATCACCGCCAGCCGGAGTTCAGAATGAAGGAGCGGATCTAACTTGGGAAACATAGGCTACTTGTACTGTTGTTTTACA
>CADBTC010000038.1 GCA_902797445.1 uncultured Eubacteriales bacterium
CCGGCACAGACTCTCAGCAAAGGCAAGGCAGGAAAGATGGAAGAGAACGAAAGGAGCTTCAGCTTTACCGAGCATGGACTCAACGCGATGCTGAACACGGTGGACGCCCAGGTCTTTCAGCAGCAGGACGCGGAGACGATTATCGCGGCGCTGCGGGCAGAGATGCAGGTCGTCCCCTTCTGCGAGTACCTGAAGCGGTATGTCTATCTTCATGCCGGGATGGCGGGAAGTTATCGGGCCATTCCGGAGGAAGAATATCGGGATACGGTATGCGATGCGTTCGAGGCCGCCGGCACGCCCGTTTCGCTGAAATACCCTTCCGCGAAGCCGGTCGGAAAGGTGGGCCGCTGGCTCCGGCAGGGCCAGGTTCGGAGGGAAACCGTGCTGCTGCTGGGGTTCGGGCTTTCGATGACGGAGAAGGATGTGAATGCGTTCCTGACAAAAGCGCTGCATGAGCACCGGCTGGATGAAGACGATCCCATGGAAGCCATCTGTCTGTACTGCTACAGGCACCAATACGGTTTTGCGAAGATGCAGCAGCTGATGCAGGTGCTGCAGGAGTGCGGGAACGGGAATCTTCGGGAGCTGACGGAGCGCAACCAGCCGGCCGGACGGGAAGCCTCCCACAGGGTGGCGGAAGAGGACGAGGAACTGATCCGCCGCATCCTTGAAAGGTGGAAGGCCAACGGCGCGGGCGGACGAAAGGAACGGACCAGGGCCAGCTTCTCGGCCCTTTATGAGCGGGCGGAAGCGGAGATCCGCCGGCGGGAGACCAGTCCCGGGACGGACAGGACCGGGCGGAACGGAAAATACAGCAGCATTGAAGAGGTGCTTTATGCCTCGACGCCCAGAGAAGGAAACGGAAATCTGGTGCCGCTGCGGAATTCGAGCCTGAAGGATGTGCTGGCGGGCAAGCGGCTGAGCAGGCAGCGGCTGAGCCGCCTGATGCAGGGGGAGGAAGAACCAAACAGATATGATCTGATCAACCTCTCCTTTCTGATCTTTGCGATCGCGGAAAATGATGCGGATCCGAAGGAACGTTCATTCCGCTTCATGGAGGAGACCAACCGGACGCTGACAGCCTGCGGCTTCGGGGAATTGTATCCGGCGGATCCCTTTGACTGCCTCATGCTGATGTGCATGCTGTCGGTGGACCCGCTGGGGACCTGCAGCGATGTGATGGAAATGAGCTATGAAGGGGAGCCGGGGACGAAAGGAGGCGCAGGACCATAAAAATGGAGGCAGAAGGCTGGGCTGACTGGCAGCTGATGGAACTTCTGAGCAGCGGGGCCTCCGGCATGGTTTACCGCGCCTGTAAGCGGTCCTATCCCGAAATTCAAAGCGCCATTAAAATCATCGACGTGCCGCCGGACGGCGAGGAAACGGACGAACTGCGAAAAGGGGGCGTGCCGGAGGAGCAGATCCAGGCCCGCTACCGGCGGAGAAAGGAAACCATCGTTTCCGGAATCCGGCGCATGGAAGGCTTCAAGGGCCTGAGCCATCTGGTCAGCGTGGAGGATTTTACGGTGACGCCGGCGGCGGACGGGCCCGGATTCCGGGTGCTGATCCGCATGGAGTACCTGAAGCCCCTGAAGGCCTATCTGGCGGATAAGCGGATGGACGAGGCGGAAGTGATCCAGATGGGGGTCGAACTGTGCCAGGCGCTGGAGATCCTGCATCGCGGCGGAGTGATTCACCGGGATATCAAGCCGGATAATATCTTTGTCAACGACCGGATGCCCGATGGGGTCATTTTTAAGCTGGGCGACCTGGATGCGCTGCAGGAGATGACGGACCCGGACCGGGGGACAGGCATCAGAGGAACGCAGCCCTATGTGGCTCCGGAGGTTCTTCAGGAACAAAAAGCGGATGAGCGGACGGATCTGTACGAGCTGGGGCTGACGCTTTATCAGGCGGTCAACGGCAATCGGCTGCCCTTCCTGCCGGAGCGGCAGTTCGCGAGCCATCGCGAGAGGGTCATGGCGGCCCAGATCCGCTTTTCGGGCATGGAGCTTCCCCCGCCAAAGGAGGGATCCGCGGCTCTCTTCGCTGTTTTGCGAAAGGCGTGCGCGTTCCGCCCGGAAGACCGGTATCAGCATGCGGCGGAAATGCGGGAGGCGTTGGAGGTGCTGCAGCCGGAAAACCCCGACGCGCGTCCGGTAGAGAAACAGGTCGGAACGCAAAGCGCCAGAGCGAAAACCGGGACAAAACGGACGGGAGGAGCGAGGCATAAGGGAATAAAAGCCGTGGCGCTCGGCCTGTGTCTGCTTCTGGCCGCGGGAGGGCTGATCTGGCGCCTCTCTTCGGCGTGGAACGCACCGGAAAAGGAAAACACCGCCGCAAAAAGTGCCTCCGAGCAGGCCCGGACGGAGGAGCAGAATCGGGATCCGCTGATAAATCTTATTATGAGGGTTCGCCTGCGGGGAGA
>CADBTC010000039.1 GCA_902797445.1 uncultured Eubacteriales bacterium
CGGATGCCCATAAAGGGGAATGAGGGGGTATCCCTGTACCAGCGGACCGGGACCGTTTCGTTTTCCTCCATGCTGACCCGGTAAACCCGAAGTTCTCCGGCTTCCCAGGCGTCCTCCGCGCAGGCGGACAGCCCGGACAGGCCCAGCGCCAGCGCGGCCAGCAGGATCAGCGTTCTGCGGATCATGGCCTTTCACCTCATTCATTGTCGTCCAGTACGATGCTGCCGGCGTATTCCCCGATGCCCTGGATCAGGGTTTCTCCGTCCTTCGTGCAAACCATGTAGTCCAGGTCGGGATCCAGCGTTTCGCTGCCATAGGTCACGGTGACCGTGCCGTTCTCCGCCTTCGCCTCCGCAAAGGCCAGGTTCTTCAGCATCGGCTCCTTTTCCGCCGCGTCGACCGCTTCTGTGAGAATCAGCTCATTGCCGTAGAGATCCCGGAGGTAGTATTCCGGCCGGACGTCCTTTACCACATCGATGTCCTTCACAGGGATACGAACCAGCGTATATCCGCGGAATTCCGATTCATCCGCGGTCAAATCCGGCCCCAGGTAAACCGGGGTGGCAGCGGGCTTCAGCTTCCCAATGGCTATCAGAGAGCTCCCTGAGAATGACTCACTGCTCAGCGTCCGGCTTCCTTCTCCGAAGGGTATTTCCCCCGCCATGGGAACAAAGCCGGCGGCAGGCGTTTCCTCTCCACCGCTGAGATAAAAGTCCAGCAGGCCCACCGTTCCCGGAATCTCGAACTTCTCTTCGTCAAGAGTAACGTCCACAGGCACCTGCAGATGATCCGGATTGCCGGGCTCCGTCCGGATCTGAACGACCGAGACATTTCCGGCGGCATCCTTCAGCACGTACCAGTTTCCGTCGTACAGCCCGATCTCCATCGCCGTCTGGCTCCCGTAAACCAGCCGGTAGAAGTCCCCGCCGTTCTCCCTCATGAACAGCGCGGGCATCAGCAGGTCGCTGGACAGGCCTCCGGTCAGGTACCGATCCCCGAAGGGTACATATTCTTCCGAATAATCGGGCATTCCCCTAAGTTTATAAGGATATTCCGCCTCCAGCTTCACGCGCAGATACAGCCCGTCCAGCTGCCGGGCGGAGAGCTTCCCGGACACCAGCCGGTAACTGCCGGCAGCGCCCTGCTCCTTCCCGGATTCCCTGCGGCGGACGCTGATCTCATCGGCGCGAATGATCTCCGCCGCCTGCTGCGCGGCGATCTTTTCCAGCCAGGAATCCGCATCAAAGCTGGACGCCCGGGCCAGTGCGAGGACGTCCTTCATGCCGGCATTCGGGAGCAGGCCTTGCGAATAGTCATTATCCCACACGGCAATGCCCAGCTTTTCCCAGACGGACTCCAGGTCGGCGACGGTCAGATCCTTCCGTCCTCCCAGCTCATACACCGCCCGGCCGGATGCCTGTATCAGGGAATAGAGCACCATCGTGTCCCGGTAACGCTTCAGATAGGCCAGGGATGCCCCGTCCAGGTCCCCCAGCGCGGCGCATCCGTCCACCGCCCCGCTGAGAGTGACCGGATACCAGGCCAGAGCCCTGTCAAAGAAAATACTCAGACCGTATGTTTTCAGGAAGCCGGAATCGTCGCTGATCAGCTTCCCTTCCGCGTCCCGCGTATAGAATGCGCCGGCCGCCTTGTGCATGCTGTGCGTATCCCGGCTGTAGATGACGTCGTCCCCGCTGCCGTCCCGGTCGTTCAGGATGTTCATGATCCGGACGGATACATCCGTATAGGCATTGGTCAGTTCGCGGACATCCGACGCACCGTCATATTCCGTCTCCGCGATTCCCAGGGCAGTGACGAAGTTGCCCAGGTCGTACAGCTGGAATCCAACGGCAAAGGAGGTTCCGAACTCCACGCTTTTCGCGATGCTGTGCAATTCGTCGTAGTAAGCATATTCACCGTTTTCCTTCGGTTCCGTCGCTTCACGGTACAGGATCTCCGAAAGGGTGTTCATCTCCGGAACCAGCCTGTCCACCAGGTTCCTTGTGCTGATGACTGAAAGAGTTGCGTTCCTGGTTTTTGACAGGTCGCTGCCGTCAAAGATGCCGATGGTATCGTCCACCATGCGCCTGCCGAGCAGGAAGCTGTCCGTCCGGGGATCCTCCCGGAGCATCTCCAGCATTCCGTTGAATTCAATGCCGGTCTGCGGAAGGTTTTCTTCCGACATGATCAGGGTGTCCGCATAGGGAGAGAACAGCACCGCGTCCTCGACGCTGGCCATCAGGCAGGCGTAGAAGCAAAGGAAATCAAAGCGATCCACGGCGCTTTTATTCAGCGCGCCGCAGATTTCGTCAATGCTCATGACCGCTTTCCTGTCCGGCCGGAAATATACATCATCCCGGCCCCATCCGGTCGGTCCGCCGCCGTGCTGGATCAGGATCAGGTCATACTTTTCCGCCGGATAATTCGCGGCGCCGTAGTCGATAAACGTCTGCAGGGTCTCCGGTTCCGACATGGACCGCTTTTCAAATCCCGGAAGCCCTTCCTCCTCCAGGAGAATCAGGGCGCCCCGCTGCCCGTCGTGCGCGCCTTTCATCTTCCATACCTGGTTGCAGTCCGTGCGGACGGAATCTGCGCCCTCCAGGGACAGTTCCTCAATCCAGCCCAAAGCGGTTCCGCCGGTCAGGACGATGATATTGACGCTGTCCGGGATTTCCATGTCCATCATTTTGTTCAGCCTCTGCGCGATCGGCCCGTTATACGGGCTGTCCATCCGCGCGCCGCCGGCCCACAGCAGGATCGTCCGCACCGCGGGTTCCTTCCCGGTTTCCGCCGCGCAGGCGCCGCCGAGGACGGAAACGGTCAGCAGGACCGCTGCCATTGCAAAAAGGATGAATGCTCTCTTTTTCATGTTTCTCAATCTCCTCCTGTTACCATTTGCTTATTATTCCTTGTAGCGGTTTATGTGAATCCCCGTTTTACAGCCTCCGGGTATTTCTGCTTTTCTCCCCGATCACTTGAAAGTGTATCTTCTTTGCTGAATCCTGATCGATCCGAAACTCCTGACCAGTATTCTGCCATTTTGCCTTAATCTCCTGCAATCAAAGTGAGATGAGCTTTTTTTGGCTGAAACCATGTGCGAAATTGCGGCCGCGCTGTTGCTGGATTCAAGCAATTTCTCGCGCAATATGCGTGCCATCAACCCGCAGATCAAGGAAGCCGGGTCCGGTTTCCGTTTTGCCGGGGGCTGGCGTTGAAAACTGCGAAAAGGCCATCACTGGCGCGGAATCCAGGCAGTCCCATGCGGGGATAGAAGCTCACCTGGCAGCGGGCTGTATTGTTCATCTCGCAGTCAGCGGATCACTTTCCTGATACTTCCGTCTGTAAGCGTTGGGAGTCTGGCCTGTGTGCTTTCTGAAAACCCGGATGAACTGATCGCTGCCCTCATAGCCGATCTGAACGGCGACGTCAAGTACATTCAGGGAAGTATCGCGCAGA
>CADBTC010000040.1 GCA_902797445.1 uncultured Eubacteriales bacterium
CAGGAACTGGCGCTGGTTCCGGAGATGACGATCGGCGAAAATATGTACCTGGGCAATGAGCGCGGACATAAATTCGCTATCGACTGGAATACGACCTATGCCGAAGCTGATAAATACCTGAAAATGGTTGGCCTCTCCGACAGCTCCAAGACGCAGGTCAAGGATATCGGTACCGGTAAACAGCAACTGGTGGAAATCGCGAAAGCACTGGCCAAACAGGCGAAGCTGCTGATCCTGGACGAGCCCACATCCTCCCTGAACGAAGAAGATTCCCGCGCGTTGCTGGACCTGATGCTTGGCTTCAAGAAGCAGGGAATGACCATGATCATCATTTCTCATAAGCTCAACGAGGTCGCCTACGTAGCGGATACCATAACCGTTGTTCGTGACGGCGCTACGATTGAGACGATCGATAACCACGGATCAGAGCCCGTCAGCGAGGAGCGGATCATTCGGGGCATGGTCGGCCGTGAAATGACCAACCGTTTCCCGAAACGCGAAAATGTGACAATTGGCGACAAAATGCTGGAGGTCAGCAACTGGACGGTCCATCACCCGCTGTATCCGGAACGTAAGGTGGTTGACGATGTATCCATGTATGTCCGGAAGGGCGAGGTCGTCGGCATCTACGGCCTGATGGGTGCCGGACGGACGGAGCTGGCCATGAGCATCTTCGGCCAGACTTACGGTACCAATATTTCCGGCGACCTGAAGATCGACGGAAAACCCGTCAAGATCAAAAAAGGCGCGGACGATGCGATCAAGCACAAGATTGCCTACGTGACCGAGGACCGGAAAGGCAACGGCCTGGTCCTGAGCCAGTCCATAAAGGTCAACACTTCCCTGGCTCACCTGGATGCGGTCTCCAGCCATATGGTGATTGACAGCGACAAGGAATACGCTGTTGCGGAGGAATACCGCAACAAGCTGAAAACAAAAACACCGACAGTGGAGCAGCTGGTGGGGAACCTGTCCGGCGGAAACCAGCAGAAGGTGCTGCTGGCTAAATGGATGTTCGCGGAGCCGGACATTATGCTGCTGGACGAACCGACCCGCGGCATTGACGTCGGCGCGAAATATGAAATCTACTGCATTATCAACGACCTGGCCGCTGCCGGGAAGTCCGTGGTGATGATTTCTTCCGAACTGCCGGAGGTGCTGGGGATGAGCGACCGGATCTATATTATGAACGAAGGTAAGTTCGTCGGTGAGATGAAAGCGGAGGATGCCACCCAGGAGAACATCATGGCCTTGATCCTCCAGTCGGGAAGGGGTGCATGACGATGGATGAGAACAGAATGAGCGTTGGCGCATTTTTCCAGAAGTATACGATGGTGATTGCGCTGGTCGTCGTGGTGATCTTCTTTGCCATCGCGACCGGAGGCAACTCCCTGAAGCCGGGCAGCATTAATAACCTGATTTCCCAGAACGGTTATGTGTTCGTCCTGGCAGCCGGCATGCTGCTGTGTATCCTGACGGGCGGCAATATCGACCTGTCCGTCGGTTCCGTGGTCTGCTTCACGGCTGCCGTCGGCTGTGTGCTGATGGACAAGAAAGTCAATATGTGGATCGCGGTCCTGGCGATGCTGGGTATCGGCCTGGCCATCGGCATTTTCCAGGGTTTCTGGATCGCCAAGGTCCACGTTCCCGCTTTTATCGCAACACTCTCCGGCATGTACGCCTTCCGCGGATTCTCCAACGTGGTACTGGGAGGATTCCGGGTGGATATCACCAACGAGCAGTTTCTGTCTCTCTTCGGCGGCGGTCGGGAATGCTATATTCCCGACATCATCCGCCAATGGATGGGCACGGAGGGGAAACCTAATCTGACCTGCCTGGTCATCGGCATTATCGCGATTCTGGTTTATGTTCTGATGACCGTCCGGAAGATCCTGGTCCAGAAGAAGCTGAATATCCATCAAAGCATTCCGGGCCAGGTGATTACCACAGCCTTGATTTCCGGAGTGATAGGATTCGTTATCTGGCAGCTGGCAAACCTGCGTGGCTTCCCGACTGTGCTGATCTGGATTTCGCTGGTGCTGGGCGTTTTCCAGTATATCACCACCAAGACCGCCATCGGGCGCCATCTGTACGCGGTGGGCGGCAACGAGAAAGCGACAGCGCTTTCCGGTGTCAAGACCCGGAATGTATACTGGTTTGCTTATGCCAGCATCGGCCTGATGGCCGGCCTGGCCGGGATCCTGACCGCCGCCCGGGCAAAGGGAATTGACCCGGTTTACGGCGAAGGCTATGAAATGGACGCTATCGCGTCCTGCTTCATCGGCGGAGCTTCTGCATACGGCGGCATCGGCAAGGTTTCCGGAATGATTATCGGTGCTGTGCTGATGGGTGTCATCAACCAGGGCATGAATATGGTTGGCGTGGATTCCAACCTCCAGAAGGTGGTTAAAGGCCTGGTGCTGCTGGGAGCTGTCGTCTTCGACGTGCTGTCCAAACGGCAGAAACGGTAAAGAAAGGAGGATGGCAAAAAATGGATAAACCCGTTGTGAATCAGTCAACGATCCGCAAGATGGACCCGGTTGCCCTGCTGAAAAAGAATGCCATGCTCATTATTCTTGTGCTGGTGTATATCTTCTTTACTGCGATGACCGGCGGCCGGATGTTCAGGCCCAACAGCTTTAACTCCCTGATCAATCAGAACGCCTACGTTTATATCCTCGGCTGCGGCATGCTGATGTGCATGCTTACGGGCGGCAACATTGACCTGAGCTGCGGTGCTTTCGTATGCCTATTGGGCGCTATGGGCGGCATGATGATGGTTTACTGGAGAATGGGAACCCCCCTGTCCATCATCGCGCTGCTGGCATTGGGCATTGCCTATGGCTGCGGTCTCGGTGCCCTGATTGCCTATGTCCGGGTTCCGCCGTGGATCGCGACCCTGGCCGGTTACCTGGCTTTCCGCGGCCTGGGCACGGCGATCCTGGGCGTTTCCTCGACCAACTCGATTTCCTTCAGGGACAGCCCGGATTTTCTGAATATGTTCTCCGGTACGTTGTTCAAGACGCCTGAAGGCGAAATGAACTGGCCTTGCATGATTGTTGGAATTGTTGCTGCTGCCCTTGTGGTGCTGATGGTTTTCAAAACCCGTTCCACTCGGTTGAAGAAGGGTTATGAAGTAGACCAACTGGCGATGGACGTTGCGAAAAGCGTACTGGGCGTCGCGGTGATCCTGCTTGTGATGTACAAGCTGGCTTTGTCCGGCGGCATTCCGACCGTCCTGGTTTGGGTTAGTGCGGTGGTGCTTTTCTACAGCTTTATCACCAGCAAAACGACCATCGGCCGCCACTTCTATGTGGTTGGAGGAAACATTGAAGCAGCCCGCCTTTCCGGTGTGAATACCAAACGGGTTATGTTCATCGCTTACCTGAACATGGCAGTGCTGACCACTATCGCGGCGATGACCACCGTAACCCGCTTTACGGCAGCCAACGCAGACGCTGGGAAGAACTTTGAGATGGATGCCATTTCAGCCTGCGTGGTGGGCGGTGTCTCCGCCAGCGGCGGCGCCGGAACCGTCCTGGGCATGGTAATCGGCGCGACCTTGATTGGCGTGATCAACCTGGGGATGTTCCAGGTGAATCTGGATGCGAACTACCAGCGCGTCGTAAAAGGTTTCGTGCTGCTGGCGGCCGTGGTGTTCGACATCCTGAGCAAGCAGAAACAGAAGTAAGAGATACCGAGGGGAAGGGCACAAAAGTTTGAACAGTTCGAGAAACAGGGCCTGGCTTATGACGGTGGTGGCGGCATATCTGATTTATATCGCCTGGGAACTGTTCCAGGACCAGAACGCCCCGAATACCTCCATGCCCCCCTGGGTGGCGGTTCTCTTCGCTGTGCTGTTTGTCGGGGCGGCGGGCGGCCTTCTGGTGATGGCCTGGAAGCTCTGGAAAAAGGGCGGGGAAGAGGACAAGGAAGAAAAAGCCCGGAAAAACGAGGAGAACAGCCTGAAATAAGGAACCGGACGCAATGAACGAAGGGACAGAAAGGTTTATAGTAGATGGAATGGAAGCAGGAGATGGACGCCGCGCTGACGGAATATGACGCAGCCGTGGCGGAGCTCCAGAAAAAGCGGAAGCTGTTTGACGGCGTGCTGGGCCTCGGAAACCATCCTGGGGAGGCGGCCTGCCACGAGATTCTGGACGGAAAGATTCAGAATCTGTGCCGGCGGGCGGAGTCGGAGGCGGATCCGATGGAGAAAAAGGAACTGCTGGAAAAGCTGTACGGGCTGCCGATCCGGTGGGAGGGGCCGGAATACGCCCGGCTGATGCTTGTCGCCCTGCAGCGGCACACCCTGGCCCTGATTCCTGGCCTGAATCCGGAGGAACGGAAAGCCATGGCGGAACGGTACCGGAAGGAATGGCCGCGGATCAAGCGGCTGCCGGTTCAGGATCAGGTGCTCAAGGCGCTGCAGAAATGATTTTGTCCCTGCGGCTACAGTACATGGCAGCCGTCTCGGGCGGCTGTACGGCCCACAAATCATGCCCCCTGCTGAAAAGCGGGGGGATTTCAGCGTTTTTCCCCTTGCGGAAAGGGAAAGATTCCGGTATGATGAAGGGGTGAAAACACCCGAAGGAGGAGATGCAGGCATGATTACGCTGGACACGCTGCGCGCATATGGCGCCAATGTGGACGAGGGGCTGCAGCGGTGCATGAACATGGAAGCCTTTTATCTGCGGATGATCGGCATGGCGAAGGATTCCCTGAAGGTGGACGAGCTGAAAGCCGCCATGGACCGCGGGGATCAGGATACAGCCTTTGAACTGGCCCATGGGATGAAGGGGGCGCTGCTGAACGTGGCGGTGACGCCGCTGGCGAAGCCCATCGCCGAGTTGTCCGACGCGCTGAAGGCGCATAAGGATATGGATTACAGCGCCCTGATGGACGAGATTCTCGCGGAGCGGGATCGGTTTATCGCCCTGTTCTGACGGGGGATCCCGGGCCTGATCTGCGCTCCGGATCGGATGCGCCGATTTGGGCCCGGCTTACGGCCCGGTTCTGATGGGCTGCCCCGAGCTTGCTTCCCGGGTTGAACAGCACAGCCGCCAGATGGCGGCTGTTTTTTTTGTTGCAAAGGGAAACGGGTTTTGCTATAATGTCCGGGTGCGTTGAAATGTAACGGGAAAGCGCCGAAGACCAGCGAATTTGGAAGGGAAGATGACGAAATGAAAGAGCTCAGCTCCGCCCAGCTGCGGGAAATGTTTCTGTCCTTTATGGAATCCAAGGGACATCACCGGATTCAGTCCGCGTCCGTGATTCCGGAAAACGATCCCACCGTTCTGTTCACGACGGCGGGCATGCATCCCCTGGTTCCCTACCTGATGGGGACGCCGCACCCCGCCGGGACCCGGCTGACCGACGTGCAGAAATGCATCCGGACCGGGGATATTGACGACGTGGGGGATCCCAGCCACCTGACCTTCTTCGAGATGCTGGGGAACTGGAGCCTGGGCGACTATTTCAAGCAGGATATGATCCCCTGGAGCTGGGAATTCCTGACCAGCCCGGATTACCTGGGCCTGCCGAAGGACAAGCTGGCCTTCACGGTTTTCGAAGGGGATGAGGACTGTCCCCGGGACGAGGAAAGCTACAATCTGTGGCGGCAGTGCGGCGTGAAGGAAGAGAACCTGTTCTTCCTGCCCAAGGCCAACAACTGGTGGGGCCCCGCCGGGATCACCGGCCCCTGCGGCAGCGATACCGAGATGTTCATCATCACCGATAAGGAACCCTGCGGTCCGGACTGCTCTCCCGCCTGCTCCTGCGGGCGGTATCTGGAGATCTGGAACGACGTGTTCATGCAGTACAACAAAACCGCCGAGGGCAAGTACGAGCCCATGGCGAAGAAGAACGTGGACACGGGTATGGGCCTGGAGCGGACGGTCTGCGTCCTGAACGGGAAAAAGAGTGTATACGAGATCGACGCCTTCGCCGGGATCCTGAAGCGGATCGCGGAGCTGAGCGGGAAGGAATACGGGGCCGATGAGGCGACCACCCGGGCCTTCCGGATTATCGCGGACCATATGCGGACTTCCACCTTCATCCTCGGGGACGACCGGGGCGTCAGCCCCTCCAACACCGACCAGGGCTATATCTTGCGGCGGCTGATCCGGCGCGCGGTGCGCTACGGGATGCAGCTGGGCATGCCGGAAGGCTTCACCGTGGAAATCGCCAAGGTCATTATCGACCAGTATAAGGACGTGTATCCGGAGCTGGAGCGGAACGGCGCGTTCGTGCTGGAGCAGCTGCAGCTGGAGGAGGGCCGCTTCGCCCGGACCCTGAAGCAGGGCGAGAAGGAATTCGAAAAGGTTTACAACAACGTGAGTCAGCTGCGGGCGAACCTGGAAGCGATTCTGGGGGCGGCGGATCCGGCGGCCCTGGCGAAGGAAATGGCTGACAGCAAGAAGCTGCGCCCCTCGCCGGACATGATGCCGATCATCGAAGCGGCGAAAGCCGGGGACGGGGCCGCGCTGCAGGCGGCGGTCAAGGCCCGGATGGAAGGCCTCAGCGTGCTGGACGGCCGGAGCGCCTTCAAGCTGTACGATACCTATGGCTTCCCCATCGAGATGACGAAGGAGCTGGCGGCGGAAAAGGGTCTGACGGTGGACGAGGCCGATTTTGCCGAGCGGTTTAAGAAGCATCAGGAGCTGAGCCATCAGGGCGCGGACCAGAAGTTCAAGGGCGGCCTGGCGGACCACAGCGAGCAGACGGCCCGGCTGCATACCGCGACCCACCTGCTGCATGCCGCGCTGCGGAAGGTGCTGGGCCCGGAGGTCGCCCAGAAGGGCAGCAACATCACCGCCGAGCGCCTGCGCTTTGACTTCTCCTTCGGCCGCAAGATGACCGACGAGGAGAAGGCCGAGGTGGAGCGCCTGGTGAACGAGTACATCCAGGCCGCCGCGCCCATCACCTGCGAGGAGATGACCGTGGCCGAGGCCAAGGCCCAG
>CADBTC010000041.1 GCA_902797445.1 uncultured Eubacteriales bacterium
CACAGACCGATCAGTTCCACCGTCAGGCCATCTCCCTCCGCCAGCCCTTCCGCCACAATCTCCGGCAGTTTCACGCTGCCAAAGGTGGGTTTTTCCAGCAGGAGGCCGTCCGCCACAGCGCTGGCAATCGCCGGATGCAGCCTCCATCCTTCCGTGTCCCGGATGCAGTGAGGCACCGGCAGCATCCGGCCTTCCCGGGTTTTCATATAATCCTCCCCGTGCGTATCCAGGGTGGCAATCACCGTATATCCCTGGCTGCGCTTTTCCCGGATGTATTCCGCCGCACGGTCCACGATCTCCCGGGCCTCGGCCGTTCCCAGCGCCCCGTCAATGAAATCGTGCTGCATGTCCACCACAATCAGAACCTTCTTTTCAGGCATGATATCCCCTCCTTCACAGCCTGATCCGATAGAGTGCTGCGGGACGTCCGCGATCCCGCTTTTCCGCTTTCTCCGTCTGTTCCATCCGGCCGGTCCGTTCGTACCGGGCAAGGATGGTCCTCCTGAAATTGCTGCTGTCCAACGCGCTTCCAAGTACAGCCTCGAACACCGTCTGCAGCTCGCCCAGAGAAAACGCTTCCCGATCCTCAAGAAACCGGAAACCGATATCGGTATAATCAATTTTTCCCCGCAGCCGGTTGATGCCCGTCGCGATAATCCTGCCATGATCGAAGGCCAGATCGCCTGCTCTCAGCAGGACATTCCCGTCCCGCAGCTCTGTCTCCCCATCCCGCAGCTCTGCCTGAAAGCTTTGAAAGGAAGCGCCGGGCAGCGCCTTCGCCACCGCGCTCCAGGGGGCAGCTACCAGATACGCCACGGAAATGACCCGCCCCCGGGGATCCCGTCCCACATCGGTAAAGGTGTACAGCTGCTCGAAATACGCGTTTTCCAGCGGTAGCATCTGTTCCAGCAGCAGCCGCGCCGTTGTCTCTGCGGATTCCCCCACGTCCACAAACCGACCGGGCAGCGCCCAGCAGTCCCGATACGGCGCGTTCTCACGTCGGGATAACAGCACGTTCAGCCTGCCCTGCCGCACCGTCATCATCAGCAGATCCACCGTCACGTACAGCTGATCCGGAGCCAATACATCATGCATGGTCCTCTGCCCTCCTTTTGGTCACATTGACCAATAAGATCATATTACGTTATTTCATTTTTGTCAACACTTTTTGTCATTTAAACAATAAATATGATTTTCAGAACCTCGTAAGGCCGATCTGCAGGAACAGCCGGCCTCCCTGCCTTTCTTTCTCCGTTTGCCTCTCCCGGTTCCGGAGGCAGGCCGTGGAATGGGCCGCCGTCCGGAACCGGTCTCCGGGAGACATAAAAAACGGGAGCCGCGCGATGCAGCCCTCCGCTTTTTCATGATTCATTTATCGTTTTTCGTTTTTCCGTTTAATGGAGCGTACGCCCCGCTTCGCGATTACTCTTCCGCCGGCGCGTCAGGCGCCGCAGCGGGCTCCGTTGCCGGGGCGTTCAGAATCCGCATGAATTCCTCCCCGGTAATCGTCTCCTGCTTCAGCAGGAACGCAGCCAGCTCATGAAGCTTGGCTTCGTTTTCCCGCAGGATGGTATCCGCTTTTTTCCGGGCTTCCGCCACCAGGGCCACCACCTGGTCGTCGATCTTCTCCGAATACGCCGCACTGCAGGCCAGGGCCGTATCCCCGCCCAGATACTGGTTGGTTACGGTCTCCATGGCCACCATGCCGAAGTCGCCCATGCCGTATCGGGTAATCATGCCCCGGGCGAGCTTGGTCGCCTTCTCGATATCATTGGAGGCGCCGGTGGTAATGGAGTGGAAGATCAGCTCCTCCGCAGCCTGCCCGCCGGTCAGGGTCACGATCTTGTTCGTCAGCTCCTCCTTGCTCATCAGATAATGCTCATCCTCGTCCACCTGCATGGTATAGCCCAGGGCGCCGGAGGTCCGGGGAATAATCGTAATCTTGGTGACAGGGGCGGAATGGGTCTGCATGGCCGCCACCAGGGCATGGCCAATTTCGTGGTAGGAAACGATGCGCTTTTCGTTTTCGGACATCACCGCGTTTTTGCGCTGATAGCCGGCGATAACCGTTTCCACGCTCTCCATCAGGTCCGTCTGGTTGACTTCCTTGCGTCCCAGCCGGACCGCCCGCAGGGCTGCCTCGTTGATGATATTGGCCAGCTCCGCACCGGAAGCGCCTGATGTCGCCCGGGCAATCTCCTTCAGGTCGATGCCGCTTCCGCACCTGACGTTTTTGGCATGCACCCGCAAAATGGCTTCCCGCCCCTGCAGGTCCGGCAGTTCCACGGGGATTCGCCGGTCAAACCGCCCGGGCCGCAGCAGCGCGGGATCCAGGGATTCCGGCCGGTTCGTGGCCGCCAGAATGACAACGCCCTTCTTCCCGTCAAAGCCGTCCATCTCCGTCAGCAGCTGGTTCAGCGTCTGTTCCCGCTCGTCGTTGCCGCCAATGGCACCGGCCCCGTCCCGCTTCTTGCCGATGGTGTCAATTTCGTCTATAAACACGATGCAGGGGGCTTTTTCGTTGGCCTGCTTAAACAGATCCCGCACCTTGGCGGCGCCCATGCCCACGAACATTTCCACGAACTCGCTGCCGCTAATGGAGAAGAAAGGTACCTTCGCCTCCCCCGCCACCGCCTTGGCCAGCATGGTTTTACCGGTTCCGGGAGGGCCCACCAGCAAAGCACCCTTGGGCAGCTTCGCTCCAATGCCGGCATACTTGTCCGGATGCTCCAGGAAGTCGACAATCTCCTTCAGGGCGTCCTTCGCTTCCTCCTCGCCGGCCACATCCGCAAAGGTGACGCCGGTTTCCTTGTCTGCCACGATTTTCGCGTTCGCCTTGCCGAAATTCAGGGCATTCATCCCCCCGCCCATCCGCTTGGTCAGCTGGCTGTTCAGCACCCGCCCCAGGGCCACGAAGATCAGGATGGGGATGATCCAGCTGATGATTAAGCTCAGCAGCATGTTGTTCTGGGTGGGGATCTCCGCGCTGAAACGGACCCCCGCCTGCTGCAGCCGGGCGATCAGTCCGTCATCCGGAAACACAGCGGTTTTGTAAATCTGTTCCCGGCCCTCCTCATTGGTCGCCAGGAAGGTAATCTGATCCGATTCCTGGGAGAGGGACACTTCCTTCACCCGTCCCTCGTCCACCCAGGAAAGAAAATCGCTGTACGCGACAGCCTCCACCTGCCGCGTCACCAGCAGCGGAAACACAAAGGTATTCAGCACCAGGATCACGGTCATCGCAATCAGCACATAGAACATCAGCGGTTTTCGGTTTGCACGCTGATCATCGTTGTCATTAAACATCTCCCGATTTTCTCCTTTCCGCCGGGAAAGCACACGCCGCCGGCCTTCGGAAAGAGCTGCCGTGAAGGCGCATCTTCACGGCAGCTCTTTTTCCTTTCGTTTATTATATCCCCAAACCCGGAAAAAGAAAGCCTTTTCAGCCCCTTTTCCGAAAAAAAACAGCCGCTCTTCACCTTTCCGGAAAAATGGACGGACGTTCAGGGGTGTCCGGGCAGGTCTTCCGCGGCCGTTCCGGCCTCATCCCTGCATTTTTTGAAGCACTCCTTCAGGGCGGCGAAAGTCTCATCGCTGATCACATGCTCGATTCGGCAGGCATCGTCGACAGCCGTCTGTTCGCTGACTCCCAGACACATGAACAGGCCGCTGAGTATCTGATGCCGCTCATAAATCTTCTTCGCGATTCTCTCTCCCTTGGACGTAAATACCAGGTTTCCGTCCTCTTCCACGGTGATGCACTCATTTTCCCGCAGCTTCGCCATCCCCCGGCTGACAGAGGGCCGGCTCAGCCCCATCTCCTCCGCCACGTCAATGGCCCGCACGGTTCTTTTCTTTCCCTTGAGCACGAGGATCGTTTCCAGATACATTTCTCCGGATTCGCGCATTTCGTTCATTACACGCATTTTGCTCGCCCGCTCCTTTTTTATTCTTCTCCCGCAGGAACCATTCTCGCAAACAGCCCGCCGATCGGGTGCATTCTCTTAATGCTCCACCCAGTTCAGGGCGCGTTCCACCGCCTTATGCCATCCGCGCATATTCGCCTGCCGGATTTCCTCAGGCATTTTCGGCGTGAATTCCAGATCCTTCTCCCACAGGTGGGCAATCTCCTCCGTCCCGCTGTACAGTCCGCATCCCAGCCCCGCCAGCAGGGCAGCGCCCAAAGCCGTGGTTTCCATCACTCGGGGCCGTACCACCGGAACAGCGCTGATATCCGCCTGGAACTGCATCAGGAAGGCATTGGCGCTGGCGCCTCCGTCCACCTGCAGCCGCTCGGGCTGCCGTCCGGAATCCCGGATCATGGCCCGCATCAGGTCCTCGCTCTGATACGCGATGGCCTCCAG
>CADBTC010000042.1 GCA_902797445.1 uncultured Eubacteriales bacterium
AAGGAGGTCAAGATTCTTCCGACTTATGAAGAAGCTGTCGCTTCCATTCCTCTTGGCCGTTATCGTCATTTCAAGGGGAAAGAATACGAAGTCATCGCGATTGCACGTCACAGCGAAACAGAGGAAAGCATGGTCGTTTATAAGTCTTTGTATGGAGATGGCGGCATCTGGGTAAGGCCGGCAGATATGTGGAACGAAACAGTGGAACGGAACGAGAAAAAGTATCATCGTTTTTACATGCTGGACAGAATAAGCCGCGTGGAAAAATACGAAAAACTGTTTGATGAAGCGCTCGCGCATCATGACCCGGAGAATCTTCGCCAGCTGGATGCCTATTACACCTCAGGAGAGTGGCGGGACGATTATGAGGCAGATGAACGGGGTGAACTGCCTCCGGATCTGAAGCGAGGTGTATTATCTCAGGATGCACTGTTTAACCTGCTCAGCGATCAATCCTGATCGGCGGCGATTCCGATCAGATCATCCAGGAGTTGATTGTATGATCATTAACACAGGCCAGCGCACAGATATTCCGGCGTTTTACTCCGAGTGGTTCTGCAATCGTCTGCGGGAAGGCTTCGTGCTGGTACGCAATCCATACAACTTAAAAAGCGTTACGCGCTATCGCCTGACCCCGGATGTTGTAGATATCATCGGGTTCTGTACCAAGAATCCCGCGCCTATGCTGCCGCATATAGATCTGCTGGAGCCCTTTGGTCAGTACTGGTACGTGACGATCACGCCTTATGGCAAGGATATCGAGCCCCATGTGCCGGGTAAGCTTCAGACGCTGGATAATTTCAAGCGTTTGTCCGATGCCGTCGGCCGCCATCGCGTCGGCTGGCGATATGATCCGATCTTCATCAGTGAAAGTTGGACTGCCGAGCGGCATATCAAGGCATTTGATTATATGGCAAAAGAGTTGTCAGGCTATACCGAGACAGCCGTTATCAGCTTTATTGACATGTATGAAAAGACCAAACGCAACTTTCCGGAAGTGCGTTCCGTCCCTCAGGAGGACAGGCTGATGCTCGGAAAAGCAATGATTGAAATCGGCAGACAATACGGCATAACGATTCGGCCCTGCGCTGAGGGAAACGAGCTTTCACAGTTTGGCGCTGACTGCAGCGGATGCATGACGATCGCCATGTATGAACATGCGCTTGGGCAGCGCCTAAAAGTGCCCCGTCTGCAGCCTGCCCGGAAAGAATGTGCCTGTTACCTCGGCGGCGATATTGGCGCGTATAATACCTGCGGCCATCTTTGCCGGTACTGCTACGCGAATTACGATACTCAGACCGTGAACGCGAACATGAGGCTGCATGATCCAGCATCTCCGTTACTGATTGGCCATCTGTATCCCGATGATATAGTTCACGAAGCGGCACAGAAGAGTTGGATTGACCCGCAAATTGATATGTTAAGCCTGTGAAAAACGCTTCGGCTTCCGTTGCTTCGTATTGAAATGGCAGCGCCGGAGGAATTGATTTTTCGGTCAAAAAACGATATAATTTAGTCAGTTATATGATTGCTGAGCCGGAAGAAGCGTTCGGCCGTGGGAGGATCATATGTACAGGATTGCCATTGTAGATGACCAGCCCGGGGAGCGCGATCTGCTGAGCGAGTTTTTGCATCGGTTCGCAGCGGAGCGGAATCTCGCGCTGGACATCTCCGCTTATGAAGACGGAGAAAGCTTTCTCGCCGCCTGTGATCATAATTTCGAGATCGTCCTCATGGATATCGAGATGCAGGGCATTGACGGCATGGAGACCGCGCGTCGCCTGCGGGAGCGCGATGAGCGAATTTGCCTGCTCTTTGTAACCTATCTGGCCAATTATGCCGTTCAGGGATATGGCGTACGCGCACTGGATTTCCTGGTAAAGCCCGTAAGCTATGAAAATTTCAAACTGAAATTGAACCGTGCAGTGATGGCGGCGGAACACGCCAGAAAAAAAGAGATCATCGTATCCACTTCCGAAGGAGATCGCCGCATCCGGATAGATGACCTGTATTATATTGAAGTGATGAATCATACCCTGATCTACCATACCGGGGAGGGGGAAGTTTCTTCACGCGGATCGATCCGGGATTGTGAAATGCGTCTCGCTCCCTATGATTTCGCCAGGTGCAGCAAGAGCTATCTGGTCAATATGCACCATGTGACCGAGATTCGGCGTAATGAGATTCGGGCAGGCGGCACGCTTCTGCCCATCGGCAGCACGCGAAAACAAGCTTTTATGGAGGAGCTCACCAGATTTATGGGAGAGATTGTACTATGAACAGCCCGAAAGCGCATCTGCTGCGGATCCTTTGCTCCTATCCCTGGCAGCTTTTGATTGCCGCACACTTGTTTTCCTTCCCAACCTTCAAAAGGCGGAGCCGGTTCGGCCTTCGTGCCGCGGTGTTCGCACTGCCGGCGATGGTTGGATTTGAATCGTGTATCACGATGTTTCCCGCAGGTCTTCTTCCCGGCGATCCTGTTTTGAATAAAGCCCTCCTGCTCATCCCGACCACCTGGTTTTATGGGATGCTGCTGTTTTGCTATCAGTGCACCCCTCGCGAGGCGCTTTATTCCCTGTCCGTTTCCCTCGCTGTCCAGAACGCCGTCTACAACCTATTCTGGATTACCATGCTGGCTGCTGGATTCCCGGAATACAGCTTGACGGCGCTGTGTGTATCCTGGGGGCTGATGCTGCTGATCTATGGAACGGCGCTGCTGATTTTTTGGAAATGGATGCGGGACAGAGAGGGTCACACGCTGCCGCGACACCGGGTGATCCAGAACGCGGTAGTCATCCTGCTCTTTGTTACCTTTTTCAACGCCCGCACCAAAGCCTCCCCCGCTGCGTTTTCCGTCTATCTGGCCTATCTGATGGCGGATATGCTGGCGTTCTCAATGCAGCTGGGCCTGCTGCACGAAACGGACCTGTCCCATAAAAACGAGCTCATCAGGCAGCTGCTTGCCGCGGAGCAGAAAAAACAGAAAATGACGGCGGAAAATATCGAGATCATCAACCGAAAATGCCATGACCTGAAGCACCAGATTGAGGGGCTGCGGCGCATGAGCTCCGACAAGGAGCGGAACGCATATATCGAGCAGGTGGAAAATGCGGTACTATTTTATGAGAGCGCAGTCAAAACCGGGAATGAGACCCTGGACCTCATCCTGATGGAAAAGCAGCTCTACTGTAAAGAGCACGGCATTACCCTGACCGGCGTGTGCGACGGGGGCAGTCTGAACGCACTGGACACCATGGACCTGTACGCGCTCTTTGGCAACGCACTGGAAAATGCGATAGAGAGCGTCAGCAGCGAAGCGCCTGAGAACCGGATTATCAGCTTTCGTGCAGGGCAGCGGGGAGGGTTCTTGTCCATTCACTTTGAGAATTACCTCGGCCATCCCCTGACGATGCGGGACGGCTTGCCGATCACCGGAAAGAATGATCAGAATTATCATGGATTCGGCATGCTGAGCATCCGGCATATTGTGGAAAAGTATAAAGGCACCATGACCATTCAAACCGACCAGAACCTGTTCCGGCTGGACATTCTGCTGCCCCGCGGACAGAAGATATGAGATACGATGAAACAGACACGCCGACCGAAGCCGCGGAAAAAAGCGTCTCCGTTTTTTTGCGCCGGAAAAAGGACTGTTTGCGTCAAAAAGTAGACGATCGCTGAAGAAACTGCTACTATACTTTACAGGTAAATCCCATTATATAAGCAAGGAGGATCACATGAAAGCAAAGAAACTAGGTCTGAAGCGTGGACTTGCGGTCGTTCTGGCATCACTGTTTGTGTTGTCGCTGTTCGCCTCAAGCATCGCGCACACCTGGGAAACCAAGATCAACACCTTCCTCGGGACCTCGAGCTATGAGACCGTCAAGACCGGTGAGAGTACCAGCGACGGGATCTATTTCAAGTCCGAATTCAAGACCGTAAAGGAGGTTATCGACGCGAAGGAAGCCCTGGCGCGTGAGATCTCCCAAGAGGGTACCGTTCTGTTCAAGAACGACGGTGCGCTGCCTCTGAACGCAGAGACAGAAAAGGTGACTGTCTGGGGTCTGAACGCCCTGGCCCCCACCTTCGGCGGTCTGATCGGCTCCACCACTTCCGTAAACTATGAAGCGGGGCAGACGACCGTGACCCTGCTGGACGCCCTGAAGGAAAACGGCGTGGCCCTCAATGACACGCTGCTGAGCCTGTACAGCAGCTCCGCGGCGGATCCATATCGCCGCAAGGCCGCTTTCTTCGGTCAGGAGGTTCCCGGGCATTCTCTGATTCCTGTGTTCTGGCCCATGTTCGAGACCGCGGACAGCTACATGATCGGTGAGCCGCCCGCTGATTTCTACACCCAGGATGCGCTGGACGCCGCGAAGGATACGACCGCACTGGTCTTCCTGTCCCGCGACAGCTCCGAGGCTTCGGACTATGCGGTGTCCACCATGAAGGATCCCAACGGAGATCAGTTCGAACGCCCCATGGCACTGTCGGCCAATGAGAAGGCACTCATCGAGCTGGCCAAAGCCAATTCCAATGGCAAGGTCATCGTCGTACTCAACTCAGATGTGACGATGGAAATCGCCGAACTGAAGAACGATCCGGCCGTCTCCGCCATTGTCTGGGCTGGCCTGCCCGGCGCTTACGGCTTCCGTGGGGTCGCGGACGTGCTGACCGGTGCGGTGAACCCCTCCGGCCACATTGCAGATACCTATGCCACCAGTTCCATCTCCGCCCCCTCCATGCAGAACTTCGGGCTGTTCTTCTTCGACGTCCCCGAAGGCACGCTGGATCCGGCCAACGATAAGGGCAACTGGTACATTGTGGAAACCGAAGGCATCTATGTCGGCTATAAGTACTATGAAACCCGGTACGAGGATGCCGTCCTCGGTCAGGGCAACGCCGATGGCACCTCCGGTGTCTTTGCCTCCGCAGGCAACTGGGATTACGCCTCTGAAGTGACTTATCCCTTCGGCTACGGCAAGTCCTATACCACCTTTGAACAGGTGCTGGAGAGTGTGGACTTCAACATCGGCGGCGAGAGCAAGGCTACGGTGAAGGTCACCAACACCGGCGATGTCGCCGGCAAGAGCGTTGTTCAGCTCTATGCTCAGGCCCCCTATATCCAGGGCGGCGTAGAGAAATCCGCGATCCAGCTGGTCGGCTTCGGCAAGACCGCGGTCCTGGCTCCCGGCGCCAGCGAAACCGTGACGGTGGAATTCGACGCCAAGTACGTGGCTTCCTATGATGAAAACGCAGTGAAGGCAGACGGCACCCAGGGCGCCTGGATTCTGGACGCTGGCGACTACTATTTCGCCATCGGCAACGGCGCCCACGAGGCGATCAACAACGTGCTGGCCGCGAAGCTGGGCAGCGATGAGAAGCTTGTCAAGGTCACCGATGATGAGGTCATCAATGCTGATAATGCAAAAAAGATCAGCATTGAGGCGAAGGACATTGAAACCTACTCTGCCGGCGTGCGGAATCATCTGCAGGACGGCGACATCCGCAAGCTGCTGCCTGAGCGCGGTGTGGAATACATCACCCGGGCCGACTGGACCAAGGGCTGGGAGCCCGTTTGGGGCATTTCTCCCAACGAAGCAATGCTGAAGAACCTGCACAATCAGGTCTTCGAGCTGACTGAAAATGGATCTGGCGAGACCTGGGGCGCCGCCAACGGCATGCGCCTGATCGACATGGTGCTGGTGGATGATAACGGGAACTACCAGGGCAGCATTGCGCTGGATGATCCGCTGTGGGATACCCTGCTGGAGAATGTCACCCTGGAGGAAGCGGTTGCCTTCATGAAGGGCGCCGGCGGCAACTTTGAACCCATCAATTCCATCGGTCTGCAGGTGGTCGCCATCTACGACGGTCCTGTCGGCTTCGTGTCCGACCAGGTGCCCGGCTATACCGCCAACTGGACGGCTTCCGATTCCGACGAGCCGACCTATGTGGGTCCCGATAACGAATACGCTAACTGGCACATGCCCACCATGCCCACTGAGCCGGTTGTGGCCGCGACCTTCAACACGGAGCTGGTGGAGCGCGAGGGCGAGCTTTTCGGCGAAGACTCCCTGTGGGCCAACGCCAGCTCTCTGTTCGGCCCCGGCCTGAATAACCACCGCGCGACCTACTGTTCCCGGAACCACGAGTACTATTCTGAGGACTCCATGCTCACCAACATCATGGGCGTCGCGGTCTGCAAAGGCGGCAAATCCAAGGGTCTGATGATGGAGCCCAAGCACTTTGCAATGAACCATCAGGAGGCAAACCGCTCCGGTACGGCCACCTTCATCTCGGAGCAGGGTGCCCGTGAGACCGAGCTGAGAGGCTTCCAGGGCGTACTGGAAGGCAATTATGCCCAGGGCGTTATGACCGCCTTCAACCGTCTCGGCACCGTCTATTCTGGTGCGCATCGCGGCCTGGTGACCGAAATCCTGCGCAATGAATGGGGATACACCGGTTATGTTGTCACCGATATGATCAACGGAGCTGAGTACATGAACTGGCGCGACGTAACCTTCGCCGGCGGCGGCGGCTGTCTGACGGAGAACGCGTACGACTCCTCCATCATCGGCGATCCCAACTCCGCTGAAAACATGAAGCTGATCCAGAAGGATACAGTCTTCCAGCAGGAGCTGAAGCAGATGCTGAAGTACGACCTCTATACCTTTGTCAACTCCAATGCCATGAACGGCATCACCGGCGACACCCGCGTCGTCCGCGTGCATCCCTGGTGGGAGACTGCACTGACCGCTGTGAACTGGGGTACCGGTATTCTGACCCTTGCGGCCTGCGCATGGTATGTTGTTTCCGCGTTCAGCAAGAAAGAAAAGAAGTAAGGAGGACTGAACCATGAATAACAAGAAGATTACGACCGGCTTTGTCCTCGCCGCGGTTTCGACCGTGCTCGCCATCGTTTGCACGATCCTGTACCGCTCCGTAGCCCAGCAGGACAGCACCACCTTTACGCTGCTGATCTTTGCGGCGGTTGCCGGCGCGGCTGCACTGATCCTGGCCCTGATGCTTGGGAAAGAGATTCCGAATCTGTTCCTCATCGCACACGCCATTCTCCTCATGACCGCCATCGGCATTTCCATCGCGCCTGTGGTGAATGATATGGGACTGGTGTTCTCCGGCCTGTATCAGATGGATATCATCAAGGCATATATTACCTTCGCGGTATGCGCGTGCATCGCCTGGCTGTTCGCGGTGGTCGCTTCCTTCCTGGGAGTCACCGGAAAGAAGGCGTAAAGATCCTTTTTCTCACGGCGGCAGCAACAAACTGCCGCCGTGTTTTTTCCTATCGTTCAAAGGAGCAGCTGATCCTTTCCCGGTTTCTGCTTTGATTCAATGAAGCGAGGTGTACTGTGATGAAAAAGAATCCTTCCGTGACAGACCGGGCCGGGCTGGGCGTTTTCCTTGTTTTTTGCCTCCTCGGCGCCATTCAGGTCGGAAAATACATCTCTCTGGTACAGGCAGACATGACGCTGACGGCAATGGTACTCCAAGCGCTGATTCTGCTCCTGGCCTGGGCTGCCTGGCGCGGGCGCATGCCCTTTCTGCTTGTGGGAGCCGCGGCCGGCGGATATGTACTGAACCGCTTCCTGAACTATGGCGAAACGACTCATTTCGCACAGCTTTTCCTTTATCAGGGGATCCTCGGCGCCGTATGGGCCGTGCTGGGAACGGGATGGATGCTTTGGAAGAAGGAAAAAACGGAAAGGTTGGCATGGATTCCACTGGCAATGATGGTGCTGATCGCGGCAAGTGTTGGATGGATATGGAAGACGAGCATAGATCAGGACCGCGCCTGGGATGGACATGCCAAGCGCACCCTTTGGGCGGTGCCGGCCAGATTTGATACCGGGGAAATCTCCCAGGCGGGGACCCTGGAAGAGCTGACCTATGAAACCCGGGCCTATGCCACGGATAAGCGCCCCGTCACCAAGCGGGCGCTGGTTTATCTGCCCTACGGATATGATGCAAACAAGTCCTACAATATTCTTTATCTCATGCACGGTACAGGGGATGACGAGGAATTCTGGCTGCGTACCCATGGGTATAACAAGATTATGCTGGATCGCCTGATCGATCAGGGGGAAATCGATCCTCTGATCGTGGTAACACCCACTTTCTATGTTGAGGATGACGGCAAGGACAGCAGCCTGGATATTCTGACATTCTCCTTCCGGGATGAACTGCGTAACGATCTGATGCCCGCGGTGGAATCAAAGTATGCCACCTGGGCTGAAACCGCGGACGATGCAGGCTTCGCAGCGTCCCGGGATCATCGCGCCTTCGCGGGTCTGTCCCGGGGAGCAGTCACCACGGCCAATTCCGTTCTGTGCGGATGCCTGGACTACTTTTCCTATTTTGGGCTGTTCAGCTCCTTTCGCACCACGGAGGAATATCTGCGGGAAACAATCCAGTCCGGGGAATGGAAAGAGCTGCCGATTCATTACCTGTACGCGACCACGGCCAACTTTGATTTTGCTACCCCCTACATGCTTCCCGGATACCGAATGCTTTGCAGCGCGGAGCCGCGGATGCGGGAAGGCGTGAATACCAGCTTCGATCTTTTCCCCATGCAGTATCATTCCATCGGACACTGGCATCTCTCCCTTTATAATTTCCTGCAAAAGATCTTTTAAGACACACTGGCCGTTATTACGCCGGCCGACCCAGCTGCAAAGGCTCCCCCAGCAGGGAACCAATACTGCATATAGACATAATGGATGGTGTTTGATAAATGAAGATCATGGTCAGCGCATGCCTTCTTGGAGAAAACTGCAAGTACAACGGCAGCAGCAACAGGAACGATGCCTTGTTAAACAGACTGTCCGGGCATGAAATCATTCCTGTCTGCCCGGAAGTTGCCGGTGGTTTGCCTGTTCCGCGGATTCCTGCCGAGATTGTAAACGGAACGGTTCAAAACCGTGAAGGACAAAATGTGGATGCCGCATTCAAAGCAGGCGCTCACGCAATCCTGGAACTTGCGAAACAGGAGCAGCCGGATTTGATCATCTTGCAGTCGCGCAGTCCAAGCTGTGGCGTGAAAGAAATTTATGACGGCACATTCAGCGGAAGGTTGATTCCAGGGCAGGGCGTTTTTGCTGCGCTTGCATGTGAAGCGGGATTTGTTGTCAAAGATGCGGAAGCGTTTCTTCGGGAGGATGCACAATGAACAACGAGGCTATCCGGAAGCTTTCAGACATCATCGACGCTTCCCGGAGAATTGTATTCTTTGGCGGTGCGGGGGTGTCAACCGCCAGCGGCATCCCGGATTTCAGATCGTCGGCGGGATTATATGCGGACCAGAAGAGCGTTCTCCCGCCGGAAATGATTCTGAGCAGAACCTTCTTCTATCTCCAGCCAGAGGCATTCTTTGATTTTTATCGGACGCATCTGCTTTTTCCCGATACCACGCCGAATGCGGTTCATACGTTCCTGTATCGGCTTGAAAAAAAGGATACACTGCGTGGAATCGTAACACAGAACATTGACGGACTGCACAAGGCAGCCGGCAATATCCGGGTTTACGAGCTGCATGGAAATGTCCATGAAAACTATTGCATGGAATGTAATGCGGCATGGTCTATGGAAAAGCTTCTACACTCCGAAGGCATTCCACGCTGTGACTGCGGCGGAGTGATTAAGCCAAATGTTGTGCTTTACGGCGAGCCGCTGGAAAAATATGTGTGCATCGGCGCGAGACGGGAGATCACCAACGCGGATACGCTCATTGTGGCGGGAACATCCCTGGCCGTTGAACCGGCGGCGTCGTTCATTGATGATTTCCGCGGGAAGCATCTGATTGTCATAAATCGGGACCCGACTCCCGCAGACGAAAAAGCAGATCTTCTGCTTCATGAGGATGTTGCTGAAGTGTTCCAGAGTTTATTGGATCGGCACTCCTTTGTAACCGAGGCACCTTAAAATGCGTACAGTTCTGCGCGGTTCAAGCTTTATAAAATGAAATTGCCGTCATGAAATAATGACGGCAAGGAGTAAAAAATATTCAACAGATCATCCTGAAATGAAAGCTGTGGCCTAAATGCGTTCCCCTGCATGAATTCTGCTTCGTCCTATTCCGTGAGCAGCGAGGCACGAAGGAAGCAGGCAGCGAATTGTTTTCAGGCAAATCCCCAGCTGCGAAGGTATGCATAAGAGCGGCGGAGGCATTCAAACGGATCTTCACCGTGGCAGTCGTCCTGCTCCACCAGCATGTAACCAGTGCCGGCAGACTCCGCTTTCTCAAATACGCGGGCAAAGTTAATATTGCCTTCTCCCACTACTGCCATCTGGCGCCCGTAGGCATAATCCTTCAGATGGATGACGGGTACCCTGCCGCTCAGCTTTTCGAGCCACTGGGCCGGATCACCGCCGCCAGCCTGCACCCAGAACGTGTCCAGGGTGAAACCCATTTCATCCGGAGACATTGCTTCAGCCAGGCGGTCCAGAATCAGCTTTCCGTCCAGCTTCTTAAACTCCTGGTCATGATTGTGATACATGAAAAGGCAGCCGGATGCGGCAATCTTTTTTGCAATGGGCGGAAAAATCGCCATCCACTGGTCATAACTCATGTTCTTTTCGGGATCAAAGGCCCACCACCCCAGGCCGATATGACGGCAGCCGAAAACCTGATGGTCCGAAATGACCTGATCCAGATGCTCCGTAAGACGGGGAACCGGGATATGGGTCAGAACGCAGCGAAGGCCGTTTTTTTCAAGATTCTCCTTCAGCCAGTCTGCCGGATAGGGGCAGGTACCGGAAATCTGCACCGTACGGTACCCGATATCCGCCACCTTTTTCAGGGACAGGGCAAAATCCTCCAGATTCTGGCATTGCTCCCGTACAGTATAAAACTGCGCTCCGATTTCCATGCGCTGCTCTCCTTTATCTGATCAATCTGTCTCTGTTCATTCTTCCGGCCAGGGTGCCGGAAGAATGCCTCCTCCTGACGGAGAAAGGATTTTTCATGTGTGTTTGCGTGTGCTCGGTCATTTTCCTCCGATGACGACATTCATCGTTTCAACGTCGATCTGCTCCCAGACCTGTTCCAGCACATAGGGTTCGGAGGCAAGATAGGCATCGAGTTCGCTGCGGGAATGTCTCCGGATCATATTTTCAGTGTCCTCAGATATGCTTTCTGTTCATCCGTGATTCTGTAGCTTTCCACACTTTTCCGGATTGTTTTATTATGTACCCA
>CADBTC010000043.1 GCA_902797445.1 uncultured Eubacteriales bacterium
AGGGTGCCCCCCAGGACACCGGGTTCAATAATTCCCTTCATGGATGATCAAACTCCTTTATCCTTTCAGCCCGCCGTCCAGGCCGGTCACCACGCCGTCGCAGGGAGTGATGAGGGCTTCCAGTTCGGCCGCCGGGACGGGCACCAGCTCGCAGGCGCCCCGGCCGACGGGCAGCACCACCGTGATCCGATCGCCCCGGCGCTTCTTATCGTTCATGGCTGCGGACGCAATCTCCCGGGCGGAATAGACCGTCGCAACGGGCAGGTGGTTTTCCTGCAGCAGGTCCTTCAGCTCCCGGAATACCTCCTCGCCGCACCGCCCGGCCTGGACGGAGGCCCAGGCGGCGATCAGCATGCCCACGCTGACGCCTTCCCCGTGGTACACGGAGAAGCCGGAAAGCTTTTCCACCGCGTGGCCGAAGGTGTGCCCCAGGTTCAGCAGCTGGCGGAGGTTCTGTTCATGCTCATCCCGGGAGACGATATCGCTCTTGATCCGAATGTTTTCGGCGATCAGATCCGCCATCGGCGCGCCGCTCTGCATCAGATCCAGCACGGATCCGCCGCCCAGGGCGCCGTGCTTGATGACTTCCGCCATGCCCTCGGCGTAAACCGCGGGGGAGAGGGTTTCAAGCACCCGCGGATCGCACAGCACCAGCCGGGGCTGATGAAAGGCGCCGCAGAGGTTCTTTCCTCCCACGAGATTGACTGCGGTCTTTCCCCCGACGGAGGCATCTGCCATGGCCAGAAGGGTGGTGGGAATCTGGATATAATCCACGCCCCGCAGATACAGGGCGGCCGCCAGACCCGTCAGATCGCAGACGACCCCGCCCCCCAGAGCCACAAAGGCATCGGAGCGCGTCAGGCCGGCAGAATCCGCCGCGTTCAGCAGCTGCTCCACGGTGGAAAGCCGCTTGGCGCCCTCCCCTTCAGGGAAGGTGAAGGTGAAAACCCGGAACTCTGCCGCCTCAAAGGCCTGCTTTGTTTCCGCGAGATACAGGGGGGCCACCCGTTCATCGGAAACGATCATGATCCGGCCGCCCCGGAGCACGCTCCGGGAGAGGATTCCCGCGCTCCGCAGCAGCCTGTCTTCAATCAGTGCCGCGTACGGCACGCCGGTTCTGACCTCGATTTTCTGCATGGAATCGAACCTCCTTCCGATTCGGCCTCCTGCACCGCCCGCCGCCGTCCCCTTCGGCAGATCGGAAATGCAGCAGGCCGGTCATGGGATCAGGCCTCTTCGCCGTCTTCCGGCATCAGGGCTGCCCGCACCTTCCGGACCGCCCGGGCTACGCCGTCGAACTGCTCGGGCGTCAGGGACTGGGGCCCGTCGCATAGGGCGTGGGGCGGATCGTTGTGCACTTCGATCATCAAGCCGTCCGCGCCGGACGCCGCGGCGGCCAGGGCCATGGGCCGGACATACCGGGCGGCGCCGGTGGCGTGGCTGGGATCCACCACCACGGGCAGGTGCGTCAATTCATGCAGCACGGCCACCGCGGACAGGTCCAGGGTATTGCGGGTGGCAGTTTCAAAGGTCCGGATTCCGCGCTCGCAGAGGATGACCCGCTCGTTGCCCCCCGCCATGATGTATTCGGCGCTCATGAGCAGTTCCTTCAGACTGTTGGCCAGCCCCCGCTTCAGCAGGATGGGCTTATCGATTCTGCCCAGCTCCTTCAGCAGGTCAAAATTCTGCATGTTGCGTGCGCCGACCTGGATAATATCCACGTCCTCGAAGAGGGGCAGATGCACGATGTTCATGATCTCCGTAATAATGGGCATGCCGGTCCGGTTCCGGACCTCCTTCAGGATGCGCATGCCCTCCTCGTGAAGGCCCTGGAAATCGTAGGGGGAGGTGCGGGGCTTGAACGCGCCGCCCCGCAGAATGCCGGCTCCGCTTTTCTGAACCGCCCGGGCGACGGTTTCCATCTGCTCATCGGATTCCACGGAGCACGGCCCGGCGATGATCTCGAAGGCACCGCCCCCGAGGGCTACGCCCTCCCGGATTTGAATGACGGAATCGTCCGGATGGAACTTGCGGTTCGCCTTCTTGTAGGGCTCGGAGATCCGCATGACGCTCTCCACGATGTCCATTCCGGAGAGAAGATCCATGTTGATATGGGCAGTGTCCCCGACCAGGCCGATGATGGTCTGATACTTGCCTTCCACGATCTGGGAGGAGACCCCCTGGGTTTCCAGCCAGGCCAGCAGGTGTTCCCGGTCCTCCCGGCGCACATCGCGCTTTAAAGAGATAATCATTTTTTCCGGCTCCTTTCCTTTTGGCGGCCGCGCCGCCATGCAGGTGTCCGTCCCGCATTCATCCTGCAGCCCCGGAAGGTCATTCTTCCTTCACAGAAAAAAGGCCCGCAGGTAATTCTGCGGACCCTGTAACTTCCCTGACTGGGAAAAAACAGTGCGGCAAAATACCCTTACCCTGCCATAAACGCATAAAAGGTAAAGGTAAAGCTAAACCCGAAGGTACGGCCGCTGCGCATTTCCCGGCTCCTCTCCGGCGCGACTGCGCCTGAAATCTGTCGGTATCTTATCATTCGTCACCG
>CADBTC010000044.1 GCA_902797445.1 uncultured Eubacteriales bacterium
GGATGATCAGTCTGAACCTGATGCTGGAGAACGACACGGATCCGGTCGTCTGGCGGGGGAGCCTGATCAGCAGCGCGGTGAAGCAGTTCTGGACGGACGTGGTCTGGGGCGAGGTGGACTACATGTTTGTGGACATGCCTCCGGGAACCGGGGATGTGCCCCTGACCGTATTCCAGAGCCTGCCGGTGGACGGGATTCTGATCGTGACCAGCCCCCAGGAGCTGGTGGGCGTCATCGTGGAAAAAGCCCTGAACATGGCGAAGATGATGGATATCCCGGTGCTGGGTCTTATCGAGAACATGAGCTACATGCCCTGCCCGGACTGCGGGAAGAAGCTGTATCCCTTCGGGGAGGGGAAGGCCCTGGAGATCGCGCAGAGACATTCTCTGCCTCTGCTGGCCCAGATCCCCATCGATCCGGCGCTGGCCCGGGAATGCGATACCGGCGTGATCGAGCTGTTTAACGAAAATTATATGGACGGCGTGCTGGCTGCGGTGGAACACTGCCCGACCCGGCGGATCGGCTGAGCGGAAGCATGGGCCGGCGAAGCCGGAAGCGCGGGCTGCCGTGCCGGATAACCGGATAAACCGGAACAAATTCTTTCCGGGCCGCGGAGCTCGGAAGAGGTGAATGAAAGGAGGGACCGGGCATGCCCAGGGACAACAGGGAACGGGATCAGCTGCGCCGGTCCCGGACACGGGGCCAGCCGACCGCTCCATCCTCCACGGCGGAGGAAAAGCGGCGCCGGCAGATCCGCAGCTGGATTATCCTGGTGACGCTGGCGGTGGCCGGACTGCTGGGATACCGCTTTCTGCGGGGCGGAGGCGTGCGGGAATCCACCGCCTCGAAGCTGCCCTGCTTCGCGAACCAGAACGTGACCGCCTTCGGGGACGGTGTGCTGTACTATGACGGAGCCAGCCTCCACTGCCTGTCCTCGTCCGGAACCATCCGGTGGAGCTTCCCGGCGGGGGCGGAAGCCTCCTTTTACGCCGGGCCGAAGCATGTGGCCATCTGGAGCGGTATGCAGATGTACCTGGTGGACCAGAACGGCCACTCCACCTATAACGAGAGCATGGAGGGCCAGGTGCAGTTTGTCCGGGTCGGGGACCGGTACTGCGCGGTGGTGGTGGGCCCGGATACGGAATCCAAGCTCATCGTCAAGGATCTGCAGGGCGCCCAGATCGACGTGGAGCAGGAGGCCTTCAGCGGGCTGATGATCCTGGATACGGGCTTTTACGGGAATCAGGGGGAATACCTGTGGACGCTGAGCCTGGATGTATTCGGCACGGCGGCGAACACCATCCTGAACACTTTCCAGGTCGGCAAGATGAATACCGGCGAGGTGAGCCTGGGTTCCGCCCTGACTTACAAGGTCCTTTACGAGAATGCCCGGCTGCGGGTTTTTACCACCCAGCAGTGCTACACCTACGACTATAAATGCGTCCAGGATACCAATGCCACCATGCTGGTATACGGATGGAAGCTGATCGACTACGAGATCCCCGAGCGGGGAAGCGCCAAGATGCTGCTGGCGCCCACCAGCCAGACCAGCTCCGCGCAGTCCATCATGGAGCTGCGGGTGCTGGAGGGAAGCTCGGAAAAGCGATACACCCTGCCCACTGCCTGCGTCGGAGCCTGCATCTGGCAGGGCAATATCTACGCCTTCAGCGGGGAATATCTTTACCGGGCGGATGTAAACAGCCAGCGTTTCTTTGTGACCGGCATTCCCGTGCCGCAGGGCAGCGCCATTACGGCTTTCCATGGCATCACCATCGATGGGCACGCGATCCTGTCCGCGGGGGAAACGGTCTATTCCCTGAATCTGCCCCGATAACGGGAAGCGGGAGCATCCGTTCCGGTTGAGTGGAGCAGGTAAAAAGACGCGAAGAAGAGGCGCGAAGCCCGGAAAGATGAGAAGCAGGCGCGCCAGACGCGGAAAGATCCCAAGCAAGCGTGAAAGACGCGAAAAAAAGAACTCAGAAGAACCCAGAGAAAAAAGAAGCCCGGTTACGGAGCATACGGACGGAGGAAGAACCATGGCCAAGGATAAGCAGGAATTTGTAACCCACATCACGCCCCGGAACGAAGACTTTTCCCAGTGGTATACGGATGTGATTAAGCAGACGGAGCTGTGCGACTACGCACCGGTCCGGGGCTGCATGATCATCCGGCCCTATGGATATGCCATCTGGGAACGGATTCAGGCGGAAATGGATGTCCGCTTCAAGGAGACCGGCGCGGAAAACGTCTATTTCCCCATGCTGATCCCGGAAAGCCTGCTGCTGAAGGAAGCGGAACATGTGGAAGGCTTCGCGCCGGAAGTGGCCTGGGTGACCCAGGGGGGCGGCGAGCAGCTGCAGGAGCGGCTGGCAGTCCGTCCCACCAGCGAAACCATTTTCTGCACCATGTATTCCAAGTGGGTGCAGACCTGGCGGGATCTGCCCATGATGTATAACCAGTGGTGCTCCGTGATGCGGTGGGAGAAGGCCACGCGCCCCTTCCTGCGGACCAGCGAGTTCCTGTGGCAGGAAGGGCATACCATCCACGCGACCGCGGAGGAAGCGGAGGAGGAGACGCTGCGGATGCTGGAAGTATACCGGGAGGTGGCGGAAAACGTGCTGGCCCTGCCGGTATACGTGGGCCGCAAGAGCGACAAGGAGAAGTTTGCCGGCGCCCGGTCTACCTACTCCATGGAAGCCATGATGCAGGACGGCAAGGCGCTGCAGGCGGGGACAAGCCACAATTTCGGTACGAATTTCGCTGAGGCGTACAACATCCAGTATCAGAACAAGGAAGGCAAGCTGACCTACGTTCACGAGACCTCCTGGGGCGTAAGCACCCGGCTGATCGGGGCCATCATCATGACCCATGGGGATGAGCGCGGGCTGCGGCTGCCTCCCAAGGTGGCTCCCATTCAGGCGGTCATCCTCCCCATCGCGGCCCACAAGGGCGGCGTCATGGAAGCCTGCGAAAAGATGTACGCGGATCTGAAGCAGGCCGGATTCCGGGTCAAGCTGGATGACCGGGACACCGTATCCGCGGGCTTCAAGTTCAACGACTGGGAGCTCAAGGGCGTGCCGGTGCGGCTGGAAGTGGGTCCCCGGGATCTGGAAAACGGCGTGGTGACGGTCTTCCGCCGGGATACCCTGGAGAAATTCACCCTGCCGCTGGAGGGCCTGACGGAAAAGCTCAGCGAGCTGCTGGACGATATTCAGAAAACCCTCTACGCCCAGGCGAAGGCTTTCCGGGACGAGCGGACCCGGACCGTCCGCAGCATGGAAGAGCTGGAGACGGCGGTGCAGGACGGCTTCGCGAAAGCCATGTGGTGCGGCGAGCAGGCCTGCGAGGACGAAATCAAGGAGAAATTCAACGCCTCCTCCCGGAACATGCCCTTTGACCAGGAAGGCGAAGCCTTCGGAGATACCTGCGTATGCTGCGGGAAGAAAGCGAAGAAGGTCATGTACTTCGCGAAGGCGTATTAAGGGCACGGCGGGAAAGGAAAAGCATGAAGATTTATGTGGATGCCATGGGGGGCGATCATGCCCCCCAGGCCATTGTGGAAGGCACGCTGGAAGCCCTGCGGAACCATCCGGGGCTGGAAGCGGTGCTGGGCGGCCCCGCTGGCGAAGTGGAGCCCCTGCTGAAGGAGGCGGGGAATCTTCGGGATCGGATCACCCTGGATGACGCGCCGGAAATCATTACCAACCATGAGCATCCGGCGATGGCGATCCGGACAAAGAAGGAAAGCGCCATCGTCAAGGGCATGCTCGCGGTCCGCGCCGGTGAATGCGACGGATTCGTGTCTGCCGGCAGCACCGGGGCGGTGCTGCTGGGAGGCATGCTGCGCCTGGGCCGGATTCCCGGTATCGAACGGCCGGCGCTGGCGCCCCTGATACCCAACGGGAAAGGACATTTCCTGCTCATCGACTGCGGCGCCAATGTGGACTGCAAGCCGGAATACCTGGTTCAGTTCGGACTCATGGGCGAGGCTTATATGCGGGGCGTCATGGGCATGAAGGAGCCCCGGGTGGGGCTGATCAACATCGGGGCGGAGGCAGAAAAGGGCAATGCCTTGGTGAAGGAAACGTATCCGCTGATGGAGCAGGCGCCTTACCGCTTTGTGGGCAACGTGGAGGCCCGGGACATCACCGGGGATCAGGCGGATGTGCTGGTAGCGGATGGATTCAGCGGCAACCTGGTGCTGAAGTATACGGAGGGCCTGGCCGGCACCCTGATGGGTATCATCAAGCAGGAAATGATGGCCGATCTGCGGGGCAAGATCGGCGGTCTCATCGCAAAGCCGGCCTTCCGGCGCGTGAAAAAAGTGATGGACTATACCGAGGTGGGCGGCGCCCCGCTGCTGGGGGTTCGGGGCGCGGTGGTGAAAGCCCACGGCTCCAGCAACGCCCATGCCTTTGCCTGCGCCATCGGCCAGTGCGTGAAGATGGTAAACGGCGGCGTGGTGAAGATCATTGAGGACGGCGTCGGCGCTATGGCGGAAACCAGGCCCGCCGCAGAACGGTGAATCCCGGGCAAAGCCCCGGTTTCATACAGCGGAACGGATCCCTCAGGGTTCGCGCTCCGCTCAAAAGCCAAAGGGAAGACGAAAGAGGAGGATAATGAAATGACTTTCGATATCGTGAAGGAAATGATTGCCGGTCAGCTGCGGGTGGACGCTTCCACCATTACTGAAAACAGCCGTCTGGTGGAGGACCTGAAGGCGGACTCCGCCAACGTGATGGTCATGATCATGGATCTGGAAGACCGCTTCGGCATTACCGTGGAGGATGATCAGATCATGCGGCTGAAGACCGTGGGTGACGTAGTGAAATACATCGACAGCCTGAAATAAGAAGGATCCATGAACGGAACAAGCGAGCTGGAAAACAGAATGGGTTATCGGTTTCAGAACCGGGCCCTTTTGCGTCAGGCCCTGACGCATCCCTCCATGGGGAAGGAGGACAACCAGCGCCTGGAATTTCTGGGGGACGCGGTGCTTCAGTACCTGATGAGCGATAAGCTGTACCACGCGTATCCGAAGAGCCGGGAAGGAGAACTGACCCATCTGCGGGCTCTGCTGGTGTGCGAGGCCGCTCTCAGCCAGGTGGCTGCCGGGCTGGGGGTGGGCCAGGCTCTGATCATGGATCGGGGCGAGGAGCTGACGGGCGGCCGGGAGAAACCCAGCGTGCTGTGCGATGCCATGGAAGCCGTGCTGGCTGCGGTGTATCTGGACGGGGGCATGGAGGCTGCCCGGGGGGTATTGGATCGGTGCTGGCCCGGCCCCGAGGAGGTGCAGCGCCCCACGCAGGACAGCAAGGGCGCCCTGCAGGAGCTGCTGCAGAAGAACGGGGGCGAAACGCCGGAATACCGGATTACCGGGCACAGCGGCCCGGACCACGATCCCCGGTTCGAGGCCACCGTGTATCAGCACGGAACCCCGCTGGCGGTGGGCAGCGGACATACAAAAAAACACGCGGAGCAGGAGGCTGCCCTGCATGCACTGGAAAAGTTGAAAAAACATTCCGATTTGTGATAGAAATATTACAAAAAGATGAAAATCCCGTTGACAAAAACGACACGGTTGCGTAAAATATAACCGTGTATCAGTTTGTCAGCGGGATTTTTTCCTGCTTTATGGCATTAATGGAGGTCGAGAGTATGTCCATCCGGAAAACAAGGGTTCTGTGGGTGCTGCTGCTGGCCGCGCTGCTGGTCTTTGCATGCGGCACGGCCCTGGGGCTGACCTATCCCTTCCTGTCCACGACGACGGATTCCGTCCGTATGCGGCGCAGTGCTTCGGACAGCGCTACCGTGCTGGAGACGATTCCCGCCGCGACACAGGTGGAAGTGCAGGGAAAGACCGGAAACTATTACCAGGTGGTGTACAACAACCGGAAGGGCTATGTCCAGACAAAGTATATCAGCACGGAAGCGGATCAGATGGTCCAGATTACAGCTGCTCCCCGGGAGGTGGTGGGGGAATATCCCTATACCACCGTGACGCTGGCGAAGGTGAACCTGCGGGCGTCCCGCTCCGTGCGGGCGGAACTGCTGAAAAAAATTCCCCAGGGGGCGGAAATCAGCGTCCTGGCCAACGGGAGCACCTGGGCCGAGGTGGAATATGCCGGCATCCGCGGCTATGTGAAGAACGAGTATATTACCCTGAAGGACGTTAAAAAGATCAAGGTCACTCCTACGCCGAGTCCCGTTCCCACCCTGAGCCCCGAGGAATCCGAGGCGGAGTATGCGGTGCTGGAGAAGGGCAGCGAAGGCGCGGAGGTCAAGGCTCTTCAGAACGCCCTGATCCAGCTGGGATTCCTGAAGGGAAGCGCGGACGGGAAATTCGGGGCGGCGACGGAGAACGCGGTGCTGCTGTTCCAGCAGCAGAACGGCTATCCCACCACGGGGATCATGGACGCCAATACCCAGGCGTTCCTGTACTCCGGAAAGCCGAAAAATGCCTCCGGGAAAAAGGAAGCCGTAACCCAGGTGAGCCCGGTCACCGGCGCTACCATGAAGCAGCATGACACCGGGGATGAGGTGGCGGAGCTGCAGAAGCGGCTGCAGGCCCTGGGATATTACAGCGGGGGCGAGGTTTCCGGCATCTTTAACCTGGATACCAAGAAGGCGGTCATCGCCTTCCAGAAGAAAAACGGCCTGACGGCGGACGGCGTCGCGGATGCGGACACTCAGCGGAAGCTGTGGTCCATGGACGCGCTGGGAAAGGCGGACACGCCCACCCCGAAGCCAACGGCCACGCCTTCGCCGGAACCGACGTATACCATCCCGGATACCACGGTTCGGAAAAACGACAGTGGCAGCGACGCCAAGGCGGTGCAGAAACGGCTGAAGGAACTGGGATATTATAAGGGAACGGTGGACGGCAAGTTTACCGCTGCAAGCGTGAAAGCGCTGCAGGAATTTCAGCAGGATCACGGGCTGGAGCCAGACGGTGTGGCCGGCAAGGGTACCTACGCGGTTCTTTTCAGCAGCCAGGCTCTGAAGAAGGGGACCACTCCCACTCCGACGCCGGAGCTGACTCCGGCTCCGGGAGATGAGGAATCCGGGATTCCCGCGGAGGCTTCCTACGAGACGCTGCGGAAGGGAAACAGCAGCAGCGATGTGGCTTATCTGCAGCAGGTGCTGATCACCCTGGGTTACCTGAGCGGGGAGCCGGACGGAAATTACGGCACGGAAACGGAAAAGGCTGTGAAGGCCTTCCAGAAGAACAATAACCTGGGGGCGGACGGGACGGCAGGCGTCAAGACCCTGACGCTGCTCTACAGCAGTGAGGCGTCTCCTGCCCCCACTGTGGATCCGAAAAAGGTTTCCGCCACAGCCACGGTTACGGCGACTCCCGAACCTACGACCAATCTGAAAAAGGGTACTTCCGGCAGCGCGGTCAAGGCCATGCAGGAGCAGCTGATTAAGCTGGGATACCTGAAAGGGAAAGCGGACGGCAAATTCGGTACCAGCACCTATCAGGCGCTGGTTGCTTTTCAGCGGGCCAACAAGCTGACCGCCGACGGGGTGGCCGGGAATCAGACCCTGGCCAGGCTGAAAAGCAGCAGCGCTGTTTCGGCCTCCGATGGGAAGGACAGCACCGCATCGTCCACCGCAGCGCCGGAGAAGGTGTCCCCGGTGCTCACGGGCGCTCCCACCGCCAGCCGGGTGCAGTATGCCAACTGGTATACGACGGTGAAAACTGTCTGCAAGAGCTATCCCTACGCGACGGTCTACGATTATGAAACCGGCATCTCCTGGCAGGTGCACATCTTCTCTGTCGGGGCGCACGCGGACTATGAGCCCCTGACCGCAAACGATACTTCAAAGATGCTGAAGGTGATGGGCGGCAATACCTGGAACCCCAGGGCGGTCTGGGTGGTTTTCGCCAACGGCAGCGTGTACATGGCGTCGACCCACAGCATGCCTCACGGGGTCATCCATATTACGGATAACAACTTCGCGGGGCACACCTGCCTGCACTTCCCCCGGACCCAGGCCCA